>CAYOUP010000038.1:0-15073 GCA_964407125.1 uncultured Hyphomicrobiaceae bacterium
TGGCGCTCGATCTCCATTGCGCGGATGACTTGCTCGGAATTGATGCGGTCGGCTGACAGCGCCTTTTCGCGGGCGATCCGGGCCGCTTCGGTCGCATGGCTCGAAGCAATCTCCGCCTCTTCGAGAACCTTCTGCCGCTCGATCTCAAGCTGGCGCGTGTCGCGCTCGGAGGTGATGCGCTGGGCATTGACTGCGCGCTCCTGGGCGATGCGCAGCTTCTCGGACGCCTCGCGTGCGGCGATGTCGGCTTCCTCGATGGCAAGGTTGCGCTGGATTTCGCGTTCACGCGTATTCCGCTCCATCGAAATGCGCGCCTCGGTGATGACGCGCTCCTGTTCGATGCGAGCGGTTTCGATCTCCTGACGGGCGGCGATTTCTGCGGCGTCCGTTTCCTTTTGCGTACGGATGCGCTCCTCGGTAAGCGACTTTTCCTGCGCAATGCGGGCTTTTTCCGTCAGCTCACGATTGGAGATTTCGGCCTCTTCGATGGCGCGCTGACGCTCGATTTCCTTGTATCGGACCTCGCGCTCAGAGGCGATGCGGGCCTCGGTAATTTGGCGCTCATTCATGATGCGCGCCGTTTCGATGGCTTCACGGTTCACAAGCGTGGCCTGTTCGGCCTCCTTTTCGCGCTCGGCCCGTTCGCGGACGAGTTCGGCGCGCTGCTGGGCGCGGCGGAATTCGATCTCGCGTTCCTGTTCGAGCCGGGCCTGTTCCGACATCTTGTCGATTTCGAGCGCCTGGCGTTCCGCCTCCAGATTCCGCGTCCGGATCTGGATCATCGCATCCTGCTCAATGTCGTTGCGCAGCTTGCGGCGTTCCTCCACCGCGCGGATGACACTGGTCAGACCTTCCGCGTCGAGACGGTTGGACGGGTTGAAATACTGAATGTCCGTCTGATCGACCTCGGTTACGGCGACCGTTTCCAGTTCAAGTCCGTTCGTGTCGAGGCCGGCCTGCGCATTCTGTTTCACCCGTCCGACATAGACATTCCGGTTTTCATGCATTTCCTCGAAGGTCATCTCGGCGGCGACCGTTCCGAGCGCATAGATGAACTTGCCCGAAAGCAGCGCATGAATGCGTTCCGGTTCGAGGGTACGGCGGCCCAGTGTCGAGGCGGCAAGGCCGACGGCCTGACGGTCCGGCTTCACCCGCACATAGAACTCGGCATCCACATCGACGCGCATACGGTCTTTCGTCGTCAGCGCGCTCTCATTCTTGCGGGAGACGGAAAGCTGAAGCGAGTTCATGTTGACCGGCGTCACCTCGTGGATGATCGGCCAGACGAAAGCGCCGCCGTCGATCACCACCTTCTCGCCGAGAAAACCGGTTCGGACGAACGCGATTTCCTTGGTCGAGCGCCGGTAAAGCCAGTGCATCACCCAGTAGACGATGAAGATGACTATGACAGCCAGGACGAGCCAGAGAATCAGCTCTCCAATCAATTGCCCTGTCATATGTGCCTCCCTCCAGACCTTATCGGCCGATCTGCTTGAACTTCTTGGTTTGTTCGATAAGCGCCACTTCCGCGGGCAGCCGTTCCATCGAGGACGCGCCATAGAAGCCGTGGCAATGTTTGGTATTCTTCAGGACGAAATCGGCATCGTCCGGCATGGCGACAGGGCCGCCATGAACGAGAACGATCACGTCCGGATTGACGGCGAGTGCGGCAGCGGACCATTCATCGACGAGCGCGGGGCAATCTGCGAGCGACAACGCCGTATCGGCTCCGATCGAGCCGCCAGTCGTCAGGCCGAGATGGCAGACGATGATATCGGCGCCAGCCTTTGTCATCGCTTCGGCGTCTTTCGCCGAAAAGACATAGGGCGTCGTCAGAAGATCTTTTTCGCGCGCCTTGGCGATCATGTCCACTTCAAGACTGTAGGACATGCCAGTCTCTTCGAGATTGGCGCGGAACACACCGTCGATCAGGCCGACCGTCGGGAAATTCTGCACGCCGGAAAATCCGGTTGCCTTGATATCGTCGAGGAACCTGTCCATCAGACGGAAAGGATCGGAGGCGCAGACGCCCGCCAGGACCGGTGTGTTTTTCACCACCGGCAGCACTTCGCCCGCCATTTCCATGACCACGGCGTTGGCATCCCCGTAGGGCATCAGCCCGGCTAGCGATCCCCGCCCCGCCATCCGGTAGCGCCCGGAATTGTAGATCACGATCAGGTCGATACCGCCCGCTTCCTCACATTTGGCGGACAGGCCCGTCCCCGCGCCGCCGCCAATGATCGGTTCGCCTCGCGCCTTCATGGCCTGGAACTTTGCTATCAGGTCGGAGCGGTTGAACATCTATGACTAGCCTTTCGCAGCACGGCTGGGCCGCGTTCCATGCAGGGACCGGAAGGTGCTGACCACGAGGCGCGCAAATTCCGGATCGTTGATATTGTGCGGCACGCGCACGAGCTGTTTGCTGCCGGTCTGGCGCACGGTTTCCTCAAGCGCGCGGAACAGGGCGGCGTCGGCGGCCGGGTCCCAAAATGGCTGCCCTGGCGCATCGAGCAGGGAAACGCCGCCTTCAGGCAGGAAAAAGCGGACCGGTCCGGTCATCCGGTTGAGCTTTTCGCCAATCCAGCGCCCCATGATCGCGTTCTCTTCCGGCGTCGTGCGCATGAGCGTGACCTGCGGATTGTGTTCGTAAAGGTTCCGCCCGCGAAACGTCTCCGGCACGGTCTCCGGCGCATTGAAATTGACCATGTCGAGCGCGCCGCAGGCGCCGATATAAGGCAGTCCGGCCCGGATTGATGCACCGAAGCGGTCTTCATCGGCGGCAAACACACCACCCGCGATCATGTCGCAGATCTCGGTCGTGGTGATATCGATGACGGCGGACAGCATGCCGCTATCCAGAAGCTTTTCCATCGACCGACCGCCCGTACCGGTGGCGTGGAAGACAAGGCAGTCATAGTCCGCCTCAAGCGCCTTTGTGATCTGCTGAACGCATGGCGTCGTCACGCCGAACATTGTGAGCCCGACCGCGGGCTTGCTGACAGCCGCCTGCTTCGGTTTGCGGCGTTCCCTGACCATACCTGCAAGCGCCGCCGCGCCATTGGCTAGAACCTGCCGCGTGATCGAATTGAGCCCCTGAACATCGGCCACGGAATACATCATCAGCATGTCCGAAGGACCGACATATTGCGCGGTATTGCCGCTTGCCACCGTCGAGATGATCACTTTCGGAATACCGACCGTCAGAACGCGGAAGGCAGGCGCGACCAACGCCGTTCCGCCAGATCCGCCTGCTGCGATGACACCGGCTATGTCCGTCTGCTGAGCGATCCAGCGCTCGAACGCTACCGTCATCCCCGCAACGGCAGTGCCGCGATCTCCGGTAAACACGCCGCTCGTGCCGCGCGGATGGAAGGCGGCAACGAGCTGCGGCGGAATCTCGGCCCCGGAGGGTTTGCCGGACGTGGACAGATCGACAAGCCGGACCTGCAAGCCGTCCGCCTTGATGATGTCGCGCATGAAGCGGAGTTCATCACCCTTGGTATCCAGCGTACCGCAAACATAGACGACGCCATTGCCCAGCCGGTCCGGGCTGCGCAGCCCCGCCATCTGCATCGCTGGTCTCATGGGCGCCGCATCGGTCTGCGTCCTTGCCGCGCCTTCAATGACCCTTACAGGAACGGGCGGCGTCCAGCGTGTCGGAACTTGCGGATTGGAGACGTAGATCCGAACCGGGCCGCGTTGGGCGGGCGCCGTTTCCTCACGGCGCTCAGCCTGTGTATCGGGCGTTTCGTCATGGGCATGCCGGCCAACACCGAGCAGCGCCTGCTGCAAATCGCGGTCGCCCGCCAGCACGCCGGACTCCATGATTCGGTTGATCCGGCCATTGACCATGATGGCGACCTGTTCGGAGATTGAGCAGGCGACGCCGATATTCTGCTCGATGACGAGCACGTCACTGACGCCCTCTTCGTCAAGCCGGACCAGCATCTCCTCGACCTGCCGGACGATGAGCGGGGCAAGCCCTTCCGTCGGCTCGTCCATGACGAGCAGCTTCGGATTGAGCAGAAGCGCGCGCGCGATGGCGAGCATCTGCTGTTCGCCGCCGGAAAGCTGTGCGCCGTTATTGCTCCTGCGTTCGGCAAGACGGGGAAATGTCGAATAGATCCGCTCGATGGTCCAGACGCCGCCGGACGTGGCCACAAGTTTGAGATGCTCATCAACCGTCAGCGAACGCCACAGGCGGCGGCCCTGTGGGACATAGCCGATACCGAGCCGGGCGATTTCGGCTGGCGTTTTGCCGATAAGAGACTGTCCACGGAAACTGATCTCGCCCGAGGCGGCCGGTTGCAGGCCCATGATCGCCTTGCACAGGGTCGTCTTGCCCATGCCATTGCGTCCGACGACAGACAGGACACCGCGATCAAGCGTGAGGTTGACGCCCTGCAGAGCGTGGCTGTGGCCGTAATAGACATTAAGATCGCGCACATGGAGCGATGGCGTGGACCGTGGCTCAGCCATGACCTTCGCCTCCCAGATAGAGCGCCTGCACCTCCGGATCGTCCTCGATCTCGGCGGGTTTGCCTTCCTTGAAGATACGCCCGTTGTGCATCATAGTGACTGATTCGGCGACACGCAGCGCGACCTCCATATCGTGCTCGATGATGATGTAACCGACATGCCCCGGCAGGTTTGTAAGGATTTCAACCAGTTCGCGGCGCTCGGTCGGAGAAAGCCCGGCGGCAGGCTCATCGAAAAGGATGAAGCGCGGCGCGCCTGAAAGCGCCATGGCGATTTCAAGCTGACGCTGCTGGCCATAGGACAGATCCGAGACGAGCGTATCGCGCACATCGTCCAGATGAACCATGCGAACCAGCGTTTCCGCGCTCTCCATCACCGCATCATTGCGCCGCGGACGCCGGAAGGAGAAGCGCCCGCGGGACACGCCATTACAGGCGAGATAGACATTATCGAGAACCGACAATGCCGTGAAAAGCAGGGAAATCTGATAGGTCCGGCGCAGACCGCGGCGGATGCGCTCATAGGCCGGGAAAACCGATATGTCCTCGCCGAAGAAGCGGATCGTGCCGGTGGTGGCGAAAAAGTCGCCTGTAATGCAGTTGAACAGCGTCGTCTTGCCTGCGCCGTTGGAGCCAAGCACCGCCCGCCGTTCGCCCGGCTTCACCGTCATATTGATGTCAGACAGCGCCGCCAGTGCGCCAAAGACCTTGCCAACCCCGCGCAGTTCAAGCGCGTTGCCAGCGCCATTCCCGCGCATGCGGCTGCTATTGGGCAGAGGTGCGTTCATAGCCCTCTCCCTTCGCGTCCGGTCAGCGGATCGCGATTGCGGCTGTCCTGAAATCGCTGCCACAGGCCGAGAATGCCGTCCGGCGACCAGAACACGATGACGAGAAAACCAAGACCGATCAGGAGCTGGAACCTTTCGCCTGCAAGGCCGAACGAAATCAGGACGTCGGTAGCGAAGGTCTTCAGAAGAACATAGATGAACGCGCCGATGAACGGCCCGATCGGATGACGGAGCCCCCCAATGACCGCGATGACCAGAATGTCGATCGCGGGACCGATCCCGGCGGTTCCGGGCGAAATCTGCGCGGATTGCCATGTCAGCAGAATGCCGCCAATGCCAGCCAACAGCGAAGCGAAGGAATAGGCCGCAACGCGATGCGCGGTTACATTATAACCGAGCGCCGCCATGCGCCGGGCATTGTCGCGCACGCCCTGAAGCGCGAGGCCGAAAGGCGCCCGGGAGATGTAGACCACGACGAAATAGGCCGCGAGCGCCCAGAACAACGTCAGATAGTAAAAGGCGATGGGATGCCGCCAGTCTATGCCGAACAGCCGCGGCGGCAGCACGCCGTTAAAGCCGGAAAAACCGTTGAAGATCACATAGTTCTGGCGGGTGAAGTAGAAAAAGGCCGAGGCGATGGCGAGGGTGATCATGATCGTGTAGATCCCCTCGGTGCGCACGGCGAGCCAGCCGACGATGGTGCCGAACAGAACCGAAATCAGCAGCGCCAGCGAAATGGCGATATACCACGGCCAGCCCAGGCTGATTGTCTCGATCGCGCTATCGCCGAAGATCGCGACCATGTAACCGGCGAGCCCGGCAAAGGTCATCTGCGCCAGGCTGACCATGCCGCCATAGCCTGCCAGGAACATCAGGCTGAGCGCGATGATGCCGAGAATGAAGGTCCAGCCAAAGATCTGGAACAGGACGAAATCGCCCGCAAAGACAGGCATGGAGATCAGCACGATGCCGATGAAATAGTAATAGGCCGGAATACGCTCGAACCAGCTTGGCGAGGAAAGACCGTTGCCATGTGTGTCGATGGTCGCCATACGGCTCAAGCCCTCCCCATCAGCCCTTGCGGGCGGAAGGCCAGAACCGCGACCATGATCACGAAGGTCAGAACCACGGCATAGGTCGGGAAATAGACCGAGCCGAACTGCTCCGCGACGCCGATGATCAGCGCACCGAGCGCCGCGCCCGTGATCGAGCCCATGCCGCCGACGATCACGACGACGAGCGACGCCAGCAGGAAGCGTATATCCTCGCCCGGCGCGAGCGACTGAAAGGAGCCGCCGACAACGCCTGCAACACCGGCCAGCCCTGCCCCGAAAGCAAAGACGCCGATAAAGACAAGCTGGATACGAACGCCGGTCGAGGCCAGCATTTCGCGGTCATCGACGCCTGCGCGGATGATCATGCCGATGCGCGTGCGGTTCAGCAGCAGCCACATGCCGATGCCGACGACTATGGACGCCGCCAGAATAACGAGACGCACCATCGGGTATTTCAGGAAAATGAACTCGCCGGTCCTTCTGGAGACGCCGGTAATGAAAAACGTATCCATCGGGCCGATCAGCCAGCTTGGCAGCTGGATATTGTAGAAGTCCCCGCCCCAGATCCAGAGCAGGAGGTCGGCAATCACGATCGAGATACCAATGGTGACAAGGGTCTGGCGCAGCTCCTCTCCTTCCATACGCTGAAAGACGAGTGTCTGCATCGCGATGCCGAGCAGCGCGACAATGATGAACGCGGCCGGAAAGGCGAGCAGCCAGTAGCCGGTCCAGGTCGCGAACTCATAACCGATATAGCCTCCGAACAGATAGAGCGAACCATGGGCGAGGTTCACATTGCGCATCAGGCCGAAAATCAGTGTAAATCCGCTCGCAACGAAGAAATACAGCGCGCCGAGCGTGATCCCGTTGAACAGCGCGTTCAGGAAGATCTTCTTGGCGCCGATCAGGTCTGTCAGCCATTCGGGCCAGACGGCAAAAATCAGCCACAGCGCCAGTGCGACTGCCGCTGCGATGATCGCCGCCCAGATCGGATGTCTTTGCGCGAAGCTTCCCATCAGCTCTTGCTGCTGGACCCGCTTGAGGCCGCACACATGACCCATACCCTCCCTAAAAGCGGCGTTATACGATTTTGACGAAGTGCCGCTTCCTAGAATCAAAAGCTAAAAAATTCTGCACCAGGATAGCATACCTGAAAGTCTGTCCCCGTTGCCGCATATCGGAAAAGACGCGGGAACGACCGGTTCAGTGTACGCAGTCAACGTTAAGCGATGACAAATATGACCGGAATATTCACACATGTCCCTATCCCGTTCATTATCACCGGCGGAATGATTTGACAGCCGATCAATAGATATGGGCTGTGCGGCGGTACTCGCTCGGTGCGATGCCGACATTGGCGATGAAGAAGCGCGTGAAACTCGCCTGGGATGAGAAACCGAGATCGTAACCGATATCGGTTACGGATTTGTCACTGCGCAGCAGGTCGTCGATTGCCTGCTCCGACCGCAGCGTATTCAGATAAACATTGGGCGTGACGCCGACATATTTCTTGAAAAGCTGGAAGAAATGCGGGCGGGACAGCCCGGCCTCGCGCGCAATTCCATTGATTTCGATGTCGCTGGCGAAACATTCGCGCATCAGCGACAGCGAGCGGCGGATACGGTAGTCGTTACATCGAAACTGGTTGGTGACAACCGGCCTGCTGAGCGCAGAATTGCTCCATGATTGTTCATAGCAGCTGCGCGTCGTCTCAAGCATGCCATCCGCAAATTCCGCCAGTTCCTGATGCATCAGCATGTAGATCAGGCGCCGGACCGATTGAGAGATTTCCTCGGTCGGCCTTATTCGCGGCTGACCGAAATTCAGCGTGTATTGCTGCGACTGGCTTGCCTCGAAGAACCACATCGGCTTGATGTAAAGGACAAGGCACAGACAGGGCTCAATGCTGTCTTCAACCTTGAAACTGTGCGGCTCCCAAGGGCTGATGGCAACACCGTCGGATGGCCCCAGACGTATCTCGGCATTACCGACCGTCACGATCGCATGAGCGCCGTCAATATAGAAGATGAGGTGGCCCTCGCGATGGGCGTGGGTCACAAAAGGCGTATTCAGTTCATAAAGCGCGGCACGGCCAAAAGCCCCGTGGCACACAGCCAGGGCATGGCTCATCCTGTTCCTCCCATTCCGTGCGCCTTTTATGCTTTATTGCGCATCCATCGTATTATCCTATTAGGATGCAAATAGTTTGCAAGACTTTTCGGGATGGCGGGTATTGGTCTGAGTTTGAATTCCGGTCTGGCGTAGAAAGCGGCTGCCGGGGACCGATTGGAGCATTTCGTCTTGCGCCACATCTCGGACGTCACGTCCGCTGCGCCTCGCAACCCAAAGCTGTCATCACAACGAGTTTCGCGGTGTGGGTAAATTGCCTGACCTGGATTGTCAATACGGGGTTGCACAAGCGAGGCGACCGTGAACTTTTAATGTACGCTTTCATCAATCTGATTGCGAACGCCCTCCGCCATACGCCACCCTGCGCTCAGATCGGGGTATCGCTGAAAAAGAAGGCGGACGAACCGTCACAGTGATAAACGATAACGGGCGGGGTATTCCGGTCGAGGAACGCAGGGATGTCTTCCGGCGATTCCATCGCCTCGAAGCCAGCCACAGCATGCCCGGTATCAGGCTTGGCCTTGCGCTCGTCACCGCCATAGCCAACCTTCACGGCGCCGAGGCTCTGCTTGGCGATTACGGCCCCGGCCTGAGAACAACGCTGCGCTTCGCAACTGAAAACGGCAAATGACACAATATATTCACAGCCTGATCGACTTCGCCGCAGCCCATCCGACGCTTGCGCTGGCGGTGGCCTTTCTCGTCGCTGCGGGTGAAGCGGTCCTGTTTGTCGGCCTGTTTGTCCCGAGCACCATTGTTCTCCTCGCCATCGGCGGACTCATTGGCCTCGGCAAGCTCCCGTTCTGGCCGATATTCGTTGCGACAACGGTCGGCGCAATCGCCGGTGACCAGCTTTCCTTTTGGATCGGATATATCTACAAGGAGCGCGTTCCAACCTTCTCCTCTTCGGAGCGATACCAGCGGCTGCTGGCGGCGGGGCAGCGCTATTTTGCGCGCCATGGCGGCAAGAGCGTCGCCATCGGCCGATTCATCCCTGGCATCAAGGCCGTTGTCCCCGCTATCGCCGGCATGATGGGCATGCCGATTAATCGCTTCATCGCACTCAATGTCGTTTCCGCCTGTGTATGGACGGCGGCGCATTTACTGCCGGGGCTTTCGGCCGGCTGGACGCTGACGACTTTCGTCAAACCTGAAGGATGGTTGGAAGAAGCATTGGAGATCGCCTCTGTCGTCATTGCAATTGCACTAATCGTCTGGTTGGCGAGACTGATCTTCATCCGTCGCCCGGTACCGTCGAAATTCGATCCCGTTGAATCAGAAGACCACGAGCCGCGCTCAGACGGGTACGAATCCGCCCCCTCCATCTTCAGCAGGCCTGGAACCCAACCCCACTCGGAACGCGATCCGGATTCGTAAAATTCCCCTATGACTTCTGCTGCACCACATCCTTAAATCTGTTGCTGCTGTTGGTTGTTATCCGCGTTACAGCCGCTGATGGCTCAATCCTGACATGCGAATGAGATGCGATTTCGGCTTTCACCCGCGAAAGCGAAGATCGCACCCGAAGGATAAACAGCCTCTTAACCCTCGATAGCTGAGGTCGGTGCTGGACGGGTGGGGATCGTTGCCCCGCCATTCAAAATCATCGGCATACTGTGGAGATGGAAGCTCCGGGCAGCGAACCGCCCGGAGCAAGGAGCCTGACGCGCCCTTATTCGTAGGACGTCTTGCACTCGGGAACTTCGCGGCCTGGCTGGCCGATCTTCGCGAATGCGGCCGGGTCGATACCGAGTGTCTGGTTGACGTTCTCCTTGATCTTCACCAGCTTGGTCGCGAGGCTGCCATCCGGCAGTTCGACCACTTCCGAAACGAAATTCGTTCCGATCGCCTGGCGTTTCTCGTCAAGAACAATCTTGCCGTTCGGCGCATCCAGCTCAAGATTGGTCAGGCACTGACGGAAAGCCTTCTGGCCATCCGACAGGTCGCCCTTGACCTGGTTCAGACAGGTAAAGGCCGCGGTTGCAGCGTTGTAATAGCCAGTGCCAAGCAGGGACGGGATCGGGAAGCGCTGATCCGGCGGGAATGCGTCCTGATAGGCCTTCACATAAGCCTGCCATTTCGGATTATCCCAAGTGTCGGCCTGCGGACCTGCGGATGGCGTGCCGATCAGGGCTTTCTTCGCATCGCCCTTGGAGTTCAGGACAGTTCCGTCCACCATGATCGTGCCGCCGATGAGGTTCGCACTGCCGCCGGCCTGCTGGTACTGGTTCAGGAAGTTGACCGCGTCGCCGCCGCCAAGGCCGAGATAGATGGCATCGACATCATCCGGCAGAGCAGCAATAATCGAGCCGAAATCCTTCGTGCCGAGCGGTACCCAGAAACGTTCGGCGATCTCGCCGCCTTTCTGGCAGAATTCGGTCACCAGGCCGAATACCTGCGTGTAGACGAAGGAATAGTCCTCGCCGATGGTTGCGATCGTGCGATAGCCCTTCTCGTCATAAATATATTCGCCGAGACCGGCCGACCATTGCGCACCATCCATGTTGAAGCGGAAGAAATTCGGGCAAGGATCGACATAAGTCGTTCCCTGTGCGCCGGATATGCCGTTGATGAACGTCACACTGGGCTGGGTTTTGCAATAATCCCGGATCGCGATGCCTTCGGAACCCGAAAGCGGACCGATGACAAGCTCAACGCCATCCTGCTCGACGAGCTTGCGGGCGCCGCGAACGGCACTATCCGGCGAGGCATCCGTGGACTGGATGATCAGCTCGATCTCACGTCCGCCGGCCTTGCCGTCAAACTGCTTCAATGCCGTCTTGAGACCGCGCACGCCGTCTTCACCGAGAACGGTATAAGTGCCTTCGAGCGTGGCCAGCACGCCAACCTTGAGCGGCTCGGCAGGCGCTGCGGTCGAAACCGCCGCAGCCAGCGCCAGCGCTGGCAATGCGTATAGATAATGAAAGCGCATTCATTGCCTCCCTTTAATTTATTTTTCTGTTGCCGCCGGTCTGCCCGCCAGCATGCATATTCTGCTGTATTGCCGGGCAGGACGAAACAGCAAAAAGTTTACTTACGTTACGCATAGTCTGGTTTTTTTAGCCGAAGAAACGGGATAATTGCCGATCAGAAAGCGATAATAACCCGGTAAGAAACATCGGCACACTCGTTTCCCGTGACAGGCTTTCGATATTGCTAAGCCAGCGCGGACAGATTTGACGCTCAGGCGTCGTAACCAGCTAACACCAGCCTCGCCCCATGTCATGGAATACTTCTTTCACGGCGTGAAAAGCGCCGTTTATCCAAAGATCGGGAGTAAACGTCATGGCGGCGAAAAATATTTTGATGATTTGCGGTGATTTTGGCGAAGACTATGAAATCATGGTGCCTTTCCAGGCGCTTCTGGCCGTCGGCCATAAGGTCGATGCTGTGTGTCCGGACAAAAGTGCTGGCGATACGATCGCAACCGCGATCCACGATTTCGAAGGCCATCAAACCTATTCGGAGAAACCGGGCCATAATTTTGCGCTGAATGCCACCTTCGCCGAAATCGACCCGGCAAGCTATGACGCGCTCGTCATTCCCGGTGGCCGCGCCCCGGAATATCTGCGCATGAACCCGCGTGTGATCGAGATGGTCCGGCATTTCTTCTCGGCGGGCAAACCGGTTGCCGCTATCTGCCACGGCGCACAGATACTGTCCGCAGCGGGCGTGCTTGAGGGCCGCAACTGTTCGGCCTATCCGGCCTGCCGCGCGGAGGTCGAAAGCGCGCATGGACGCTATGCCGACATTGCGATTGACGCCGCTGTGACCGACGGCAATCTCGTGACCGCGCCTGCATGGCCTGCGCATCCCGCATGGATCGCACAATTCCTGACCGTGCTCGGGACGCAGATCACGCATTGATCAGACACTCTTCCGGCGCGGCCATTCGCTTTATGCTAATATCCTGCAAAAAAGCCGCGCCAAGGAGAACTTTGATGTGCCAGCTTTTCGTTGGAGCCGACCGCGAGCTTTGGGAGCCTCATACGCATTCCTTGCGGTTGCATGGCGTCAGCACAAGCATCAGGCTGGAAGTTTTCTTCTGGGATGTCCTGGAGGAGATCGCGAGCCGGGATGGCATGACCCTGAACGAGCTGATCGCCAAACTTTATGACGAGGTCATAGAGGCGGAGCACGGCGTTGACAATTTTGCCTCGTTTCTCCGGGTTTGCTGCGGCCGCTATCTGCACCTGCAACTGGACCGCATGATTCCCAGCGATCGCACTATTCCAATCCGTTCGCTCAATGCGGAAAATGTGCTGAGCAGGGAGCACAGTCTACGGCGGCGCAGACGCAG
Source organism: uncultured Hyphomicrobiaceae bacterium (assembly GCA_964407125.1). GTDB lineage: Bacteria > Pseudomonadota > Alphaproteobacteria > Rhizobiales > Rhodomicrobiaceae > JAHQVI01. Next base: position 12,752 of record CAYOUP010000038.1, read on the forward strand.
CGAATATGGTAAACTGGAACGCCAGAAAGCGGACAGGGAAGAAATCACCGCCTCCTGATGGGGTAGCGCCGGAGCAACCTATTGCTGTCCGGCTTTTGCTGCGCGCCAGGCTTCGAAGCGCGCTTCCTTACCCTGCTCATCATAGGCTTCGAACTCAGCCCATTCCTGCGCTAGCTGCTGCTGGCGGTCATATTCTTCCTGCTCAGCCACCATTTCGGCCTGACACCGTTCATGGGCTTCCTGAAGCTTGACCACCAGAAAACGCTGCTCTGCCGCCAGCTTGGCGTCATGCATCAGCTTGTGGCGGTTTTCCTGCTCCAGACGTTCGAGCAATGTGTTGATCTCTTCCGGTGTCGGCTGACGCGGTTCGGCGGGCATCGAACGCCATGCAATCCGGTTGCAGGCTACGACGAGCCGGTGAAGTTCGTTCTCCCCATGGAGCTTGGCATTGGCGAGCGCATTGGGCCGCGCCATCAGCTGTTCGACCATGCGCGTTTGCTCAGCAAGCACCTCATCGCCAACCGGATCGGTATGCACCAGGCTTGCGTCGAACTCTTCCGTACTCATATTGTCCCCCACCCACTGAACGCGCTTTCGGAATCGCGCCTAACATAAACGCGCATATCCGGCGATGCTATGGCCAAGACGCATCATCTGCCGCTAGATTATCGACGTAAGAGACTGCTGATACGACCGATTATTCCGCCGCGCGCACTTCGGGACTGATCTCGATCGCGGTGCCCTCGCCGTCCTCCTTGATGGTTTCCGGCCGGGGCATCGCCACCGTGTTATAGCCGGAATCGACATAGTGGATTTCGCCTGTAATGGCCGTCGAGAGATCGGAAAGCAGATAGAGCGCCGCGCCGCCGACCTCATCGAGCGTTGGGGTGCGGCCGAGCGGTGAATGCATTTTCTGATAGTTGAAAAGCACGCGCGCATCGGAAATACCAGCGCCTGCCAGCGTCCGCATCGGTCCGGGCGACAGGGCGTTGACGCGGATATTGTCCGGGCCGAAATCCATGGCCAGATAGCGGACGGAGGCTTCAAGCGCCGCCTTGGCGACGCCCATGACATTGTAACGCGGGACAACGCGGGACGATCCGCCATAAGTCAGCGTGATCAGCGAACCGCCATTGGTCATCAGCGCGGAAGCCCGCTTTGCAACCTCGGTGAAGGAGAAACACGAGATCAGCATCGTGTTGGTGAAATTTTCGCGGCTCGTATCGGCGTAACGGCCTTTCAGCTCGTTGCGGTCGGAAAAGGCAAGTGCATGGACAACGAAATCGAGTGATCCCCACTTGTCACGAATGGCCTCGAAAACGCTGTCGACCGATGCAAGGTCCATGACATCGCAGGGCACGATGATCTTGCCGCCCAGAGCTTCGGCCAGCGGAACAGCGCGCCGCCCGAACGCCTCGCCCTGATAGGTGAATGCCAGTTCCGCCCCATGTCCGGCCAGCACGCGCGCGATGCCGTAAGCGATCGAGCGTTCATTGGCCACCCCCATAATGAGGCCACGTTTACCTTCCATCAAAGGGCGCGGCTTAGCGATATCGATCCCAGTCATACTCGCTCTCAATGTTCGATTTGCCAGAAACAGCGCCTGAGCCGCTGCCAGGACCCCTTATCCGTCATAGCGCTTGAAGATCAGCGTGGCGTTCGTACCCCCGAAGCCGAAGCTGTTCGACATTACGCAATTTAACTCAACATTGTCCAGCCGCTCCCGAACGATCGGGATATCTGTGAATGCGGGATCAAGCTCTTCTATATTCGCGGACTTACATACAAAACTATTGTTCAGCATCAAAAGCGAATAGATAGCCTCCTGTACGCCCGTTGCTCCCATGGAATGCCCCGTGAGCGACTTCGTAGCAGAGATATACGGAATCTTTTCACCAAACACTTCACGAATTCCTTCGATCTCTTTCAGATCGCCCACGGGCGTGGATGTCGCATGCGGATTGATGTAGTCGATCGGCACGTCGAGCCCTTGCATGGCGAGGCGCATACAGCGTATCCCACCCTCGCCGGATGGCTGCACCATGTCATAGCCATCCGAAGTGGCGCCATAACCGACGAGTTCACCATAGATCTTTGCGCCGCGTGCCTTCGCCCGTTCCAGCTCTTCGAGCACGACAACACCTGCACCGCCTGCGATCACGAAACCGTCGCGGTTGACGTCAAAGGCGCGGCTGGCCGTCTCTGGCGTATCATTGAATTTTGAAGACATGGCGTTCATGGCGTCGAACAGCACTGAGAGCGTCCAGTCCAACTCCTCGCCGCCGCCTGCAAACATCACGTCCTGCTTGCCCCACTGGATCA
>CAYOUP010000039.1:0-15017 GCA_964407125.1 uncultured Hyphomicrobiaceae bacterium
GCCGGAAATTCTCGGCATGTCCGACCGCGCCATCGTGATGCGCGAGGGGCGGATCGCCGGGGAGTTTTCGCGCGAACAGATGAGCGCCGAGACGCTGGTCAGGGCGGCGGCTGGCATTTCGGAGCAGGCTGCATGATCGCTCAGATACTGAAATCCCGCGAGGCGCTGCTTGCGCTGGCCATCATTGCGCTGATCGCGCTGGTCTCATCGCGCTTCACCGGCTTTGCCGCGCCCGGTAATCTTGCCAATGTTTTCAATGACACCGCCATACTGATCATGCTCGCGCTCGGGCAGATGGCGGTCATCCTGACGCGCTGTATCGATCTTTCGGTCGCCGCAAATCTCGCTTTGACCGGTATGGTCATCGCCACGCTGAACACGATTGCGCCGGACCTGCCGATCCCCGTGCTGATCGTCCTTGCGCTGGCATTCGGCGCAGGGCTCGGCGCGATCAACGGCTTTCTCGTCTGGAAGATCGATATTCCGCCGATTGTCGTTACGCTCGGCACGATGACGATTTTCAGAGGCATTATCTTCCTGATTTCCGACGGGCAGTGGATCAACGCCCATGAAATGAGCGCGAGCTTCAAGGCGTTTCCGCGCTTCAGCCTTCTCGGACTGCCGATGCTGTCCTGGATTGCCATTGCGAGCGTCGCGATATTCGCCGTGCTTGTCATGCGCACGCCGCTTGGCCGTGCCTTTTACGCCGTGGGCGGAAATCCGAATGCGGCAGTCTATACGGGCATCAATGTCGGCTATACGCGCTTTCTTGCTTTCGTCATTGCCGGCGCGATCGCCGGTTTGTCCGGCTATCTCTGGGTGTCTCGTTACGCCGTTGCCTATGTTGATATTGCCGGGGGCTTCGAGCTTGAAGTTGTGGCGGCCTGCGTGATCGGCGGCATATCCATCGCGGGCGGGATCGGTTCGGTCGGCGGGGCGGTTCTGGGCGCATTGTTCCTCGGCGTCGTCAAGAATGCCCTGCCGGTCGTCAATATCTCGCCGTTCTGGCAATTGGCGATCTCCGGTTCCGCGATCATCATCGCCGTCGCATTCAATGCGCGCTCCGAACGCAAAGAGGGCCGCGTTATTCTCAAGAAAGCGGAGCACACGGCATGATAACGGATGTTGCGGATCATCATATCCCCGACAGGCTTTCCTCCCCACTGCAGCGCCTCCTGAAGAGCTGGGAGGCGCTGCTTTTTGCCGTCGCGGTCGCGGTGTTCATCGCTAACAGTTTTGCCTCGCCCTATTTTCTCGATCCGTGGAACCTGTCGGACGCAACCTTCAATTTCACCGAAAAAGCGATGATCGGTTTCGCGATGGCGCTGCTGATCATTTCGGGTGAAATCGATCTTTCGGTCGCATCCATCATCGCGCTTGCTTCCACCGCAATGGGATACGCCGTGCAGTTCGGGGCCGGGACACCGGAAATCGTTGCCATCGGGATTCTCGTCGGCCTCCTTTGCGGTGCATTCAACGGCCTGCTCGTCACTCGGCTCGGCCTGCCGTCCATCGTCGTCACGATCGGGACGATGAGCCTGTTTCGCGGCATCTCCTATATCGTGCTCGGCGATAAGGCCTATACGGGCTACCCGTCGGACTTCGCCTTTTTCGGCCAGGGCTATGTCTGGTGGGTGTTCTCGTTTGAACTGGTTCTGTTTGCACTGCTCGCGGTCATCTACGCCATCATCCTTCACGGAACCACCTTCGGCCGGGCAGTCTATGCTATCGGCAATAATCCGCTCGCGGCGCAATTCTCCGGCATTCGTGTCGCCCGCGTAAAATTCGTGCTCTTCCTGCTGACCGGCCTGATGTCCGGTATTGCCGCTATCTGCCTGACGTCCCGCCTCGGTTCGACGCGCCCCTCGATCGCTTTCGGCTGGGAGCTTGAAATCGTAACAATGGTTGTGCTTGGCGGCGTCAACATTCTTGGCGGCTCGGGGACAATCGCCGGTGTCGTGATCGCCGCCTTCGTGATGGGCATGGTGACATTCGGCTTCGGTCTGCTCAACGTTCCGGGGATCGTCATGTCGATCTTCATCGGCTTGCTGCTGATTTCTGTCATTGCGCTGCCTATTCTTGCGAGAAAGTTTTCCAGTCGTCTGAGGAGCTGAGCATGGAGAAATATGCGTTCAAGATGCGCCTTCACCCTGGTCAGGAGGCGGAATATAAAAAGCGCCATGACGAGATCTGGCCTGAGTTGGTCACGCTTTTGAAGGATGCAGGCATTTCGGACTATTCCATCCATCTCGACCGGGAGACCGGGACGCTGTTCGGCGTCCTCTGGCGGCAGGACGATCACAAAATGGACGCACTGCCGCTTGCCCCCGTCATGCAGCGCTGGTGGGCGCATATGGCGGACATCATGGAGACGAAGCCGGACAATGAACCGGTTGCCGTTCCGCTCGAAACCGTCTTCCACATGGAATGATGCGATGAGCGGGCACCGGCATGTCGCAGTCTTCGATGTCGGCAAGACCAATGCGAAAATCGCACTTGTTGACCTCGCCGAGATGCGCGAGATTGCCGTCCGCCAGATGCCGAACACGGTCCTGCCGGGACCGCCCTATCCGCATTATGACACCGATGCGCTTTGGCTATTCCTGACCGGCGGCTTGCGCGAATTCGCCCGGACCGGAAGTGTCGATGCGATATCGGTGACAACGCATGGCGCCTCGGTTGCCTTGCTCGATCTGGATGGAGAATTGGCAGCACCTGTACTCGACTATGAACATGACGACCCCGACCGTCTGTCTGCTGAGTATGATGCCGTGCGTCCCGAGTTCGCGGAAAGCGGTTCTCCACGCCTGCCAATGGGGCTCAATGCCGGGGCTCAGCTTTTCTGGCAATTCAAGACTTTTCCGGAAATCAGGGAACGGACAAGGACGATCCTGACCTATCCGCAATATTGGACATACCGCCTTACGGGATACGCCACAAATGAGGTCACCTCGCTCGGTTGCCATACCGATCTGTGGTGTCCGGGCAAGGCGCGTTTTTCCTCGCTCGTCAAGCGACTGGGCTGGCTGCCATTGATGGCGCCGGTCCGTAAAGCTACCGAACTCCTCGGCGCGATTTCCTCAGCAACGGCGGAGGCAACGAGCCTTCCGCCTGATACGCCGGTCTATTGCGGCATTCATGATTCCAACGCCTCCCTCTACCCGCATCTCCTTGCACGCGAAGCGCCATTCGCTGTCGTCTCGACCGGAACCTGGGTGATCTCCATGGCAATTGGCGGAGAGGAGGTTCAGCTCGATCCCGCCCGGGATACGCTGATCAACGTCAATGCGTTCGGCGATCCGGTGCCGTCGGCGCGTTTCATGGGCGGGCGCGAGTATGAGATGATGATGATAGGGGCATCGGCGAACAGTGGCATGGATGACATCGAAGCCGTCATGAAGTGCGGCGCAATGCTCCTGCCATCCATCGAAATGCGCTCCGGGCCATTCCAGGGACGCCGCCATCGCTGGACCGTCGACGAAGCATCGCTCACCGGCGCGCAGCGTCATGTTGCCGTCTCCTGTTATCTCGCACTCGTAACGGCGGTGAGCCTCAATATGATCGGCGCGATAGGTCCGGCCTTTGTCGAAGGGCCGTTCGCGGGCAACGGGATTTATTGCGGCATGCTTGCCGCTGCTACCGGCCGGAAGGTGAATGCTGTAGCCGGAACCGGGACAAGTATCGGAGCGGCCTTGCTGACAAGCCCTCTCCAGTCCGTGCCTTGGCAGGATGGACTGCGAAGCTATGATCCGAAGCCGGTGTTCACCGATTATGCACGCAGATGGAACGCAGAACTGGACAGACATCGGGCCCGGTAGATCCACGAATTTCAGCCGTGGTTTATGGATTGGCGATCCGTGAAGTTGCCGCAGCCTGCCGGATCGCCAATTTCAATGCCTCGAAGCCCGGATAGGAGATGGCGTCGGCGCGGGTTGTCAGGCCAACGGGACCGGATGTGTCGGATGTATCGATGTCCAGTGCAACCAGCGTTCCGGCTTCGAGGTCGCGGGATATGACGCCATGCGAAATGATCCAGATCGCATCGGTTTGCACCGTATAGGCGCGGCCGAAGCTCGTGGAGACCGACTCGATGCGATTGGCGAAAGATTTGTAGCCCAGAGAGATCAGCAAGCTGTCGACACTCGGCCGGATCACGGCGTCTTCGTCGGGTATGATGACCGGATAATCGGTTAGCTTCGAGGTTGCCCCCGATCCGGCCTTGAGCAAGGGATGGTCCGGCTTTACGACAAACCGGACAGGTTCTGAATAGAGTTGCGTGAAGGTGAGATCCGTCATGAGTTTCGGCGCGCCAAGCCTGCCGACCACGAGATCGAGCGTGTCTCTTTTGAGCAGGGATATGAGATGGCCGTTCGGTCCGGTTACGATCCTCACGATAGCCTCGTTTTCCTGTCTTTTGAAGCGGTTGATCGCATCGGGCATGATGTGCGCGGCAACGGTCGGCAACGCGCCCACACGGACCGTCCATGCAGATTTCTTCCGGACATTGCTCACGCCCTCGACTGCGTGTTCGAGTTCAATCATCGCAATCGAAGCGCGTGACAGGAATGCCTCGCCGTAATGCGTCAGAGTCGCACCTTTCCGGTTGCGTTCGACAAGCGGCGCATCGACAATCCTTTCGAGTTCCTGAAGGCTTTTCGTTACCGCGGGCTGGCTGATGGCAAGCGTTTCCGCAGCCCGGGCAAGGCTTCTGGTGCGTGCGATTTCGAGAAAGCATCGAATATGTCTCAGTCTGATGCGCGGGTCCAAATTATATTCCGTCAGGTTAACTAAAGGGCCGGTTTTATGAATTTACATTACTTAAGTGGCAGCGCAAACTTCGAACTGAGCGTTAGGCGCCATGGTGGATCAGGAGATGCGAATTGTCATCAGTAGAAGAGCTGAAGGGGAATGTAACCCGCCGTGAAGTTCTGGGATCTGACCATGTTGACCATGCATCGCGCACAACAACCGGGTTCGACAAGCCGTTTCAGGATCTGATTACCGCCTCCGCATGGGAGCGTGTGTGGGCGCGTCCCGAAATCAGCAAGCGGGAGCGGAGCATGATAACCATTGCCTTGCTTGCCGCGCTTGGTCATTGGGAAGAGCTGGCCATGCATATCAAGGCGACGAAGAATACTGGCGCAACGCCCGACGACATTCGTGAAGCCCTGCTCCATGTTGCCATTTATGCTGGCGTGCCCGCGGCAAATCAGGCCATCAAGGTCGCGAAAGCCGTTTACAAGGAACTTGGAATAGACGTCTGAGCAAAAAGAGACAAACAGGCTGTGTTCATTTATGTCTCTGCGCAGATGAAGTATTGAATGAAGTCGCTCGTCACGCTCTTTGACATATGGCGTCAACAGACTGATTAATTGGGGAGGAAGTCATGCGTAAACTGATGATGCTAACAGTCGCCGCTGTCATGTTGTCGGCGGGAGCCGCAAATGCGGCGGATGTGACACTGACCATCCATCACTTTCTGGGCCCGAAATCTCCAACCCAGGCGAAATTTCTTCAGCCTTGGGCGGACAAGGTTATGCAGCAATCTGGCGGCAGGATTTCAATCGAGATTTTCCCGTCAATGTCGATGGGCGGAAAGCCGCCGGAGCTTTACCGTCAGGTCAGGGATGGCTTTGCCGATCTCGTATGGACACTTCCCGGCTATACGCCCGGCGTATTCCCGAGATCGGAAGTCTTCGAACTGCCGAGCGTCCATCAGGGATCGGCGCGGGCCACGAACCTGGCTATCCAGAAGATCTGGCCGATGATCAAGGATGACTTCGCCGACGTGCATCCGGTCCTTCTCCATGTTCATGCGGGCAACGCACTGCATATGCGTGAGAAGGCGGTTCATTCGGTCGAGGATGTCAAGAACCTCAAACTCCGGACACCGTCGCGCACGGGCGGCTGGATGATCGAATCTTGGGGCGCGGAGCCAGTCGGCATGCCAGTCCCCGAACTTCCTCAGGCTCTTTCGAAGGGGACGGTTGACGGCGCTCTTGTGCCTTTCGAGGTCGTGCCGCCGCTCAAACTTCAGGAACTGACGAAATATTCCGTTGAAGGGGCAGACGGCAGCCGCTTTGGCGCAGCCGTTTTCCTGTTCGCCATGAACAAGGAACGCTATGAGGCTCTGCCTGACGATCTCAAGGCGATTATCGACGCCAATTCCGGCATGGCGATTGCCGAAGATGTCGGCAAGGTCTGGGATGATGTCGAGGAGGTCGGCAAGAAGATTCAGCTCGAAAGTGGCGGAGAAATAATCAAGCTGTCGGCTGAAGAAAAAGCCGGTTTCGACAAACTTGGCGCGAAGGTCGTTGACCGCTGGATCGAAGAAGTCAGCGGCAATGGTATCGACGGCAAGGCCCTTGTCGAAGCGGCCCGCAAGGCGATTGCCGAAAACACCAATTAGAGCCGGGCAGGTCTTGATGGAAACACCTGTTTTCCCGTCATGGGGGGCCGGAGGTGGAAGCAATCCAGCAGCGGGGTCGTGTTGGCGGCTGGATTGCTTCGCTGCGCCGGTAATGACGGAATGTTTCCGTGAGCAGCGATCTTGCTCTAGTGTGGTGCACTGAATTTTCTCACATGAATTCAGCAGGCTACGTAAGAGGCTCCTCCAAGCGGCGCGGGGGCCTCAGACCATGAAAGAAGTGTACGAGGTATGCGGAGTGTTCTGACGATCCTGGCGATGTGGTGGGCCCTGGCAGGCGGTCTGCTTCTGCTGTTGATTGCGGTCGTCACCAGCGTCGATGTCGGGGCATTCCTGCTGAACTGGATCGGGAGAAACTTCGGCTACAATGTCGAGGGACTGAGCGGATACGAAGATTTTGTGCGGCTTGCCATCAGTTGCGCGGCATTGATGTTTTTCCCCTACTGCCAGCTACGCCACGGACATATCTCCGTTCATCTGTTCACCAGCGGCTGGCCCACATCCCTGATCAGGACAATCGACCGCGTTTGGCTCGCTCTTATCGTACTGGTCGTGATCTTCTTGACGTACTGGATGTTCATCGGGCTCCTGGAAACGCGCGACGATCACACCTCCACCAGCATCCTCGGCTGGCTTGAATGGCCATATTACATACCGGGCTTGATTTCACTGGTGCTTTGGGGCGCGACAGCCGCAATGCAATGCGTTGAGGGCGCCGGGGAGAGTCGACATGGAGCGTGAGCTGGTCGGCCTTGTCGGCCTGATTGCATTCTTCGTGCTTCTTTCCGTCAGGATGCCGGTCGGCCTTGCCATGATCATTGTGGGCATCACCGGGAACTATGCGCTGAGCATTGTCGCACCGTTCCTGCGTTTCAAGCCATACATCATGAGCTTCAAGACGCTGCTGTGGTCGAACATGGCGAGTTACGACCTGTCGGTCGTGCCGCTTTTCATCCTGATGGGCCTGCTCGCAACTCACTCCAATCTTAGCCGCTATCTTTTTCAGGGATTGAATGCGCTGCTCGGACGGTTCCGCGGCGGCGTGGCAATGGCGGCCGTCGGCGCCTGCGCCGGGTTCGGGGCCGTGTGCGGTTCATCGCTTGCAACGGCCTCGACGATGGGCAAGGTCGCGCTGCCTGAACTGGAACGCCTCAACTACAATCCGAGACTGGCGACGGGCGCGCTTGCCGCGGGAGGAACGCTCGGCATCCTGATCCCACCATCCATTGCGCTCGTGATCTACGCCATCATCGTGGAAGCATCCATCATCAAGATGTTCCAGGCGGCGATCATTCCCGGATTGATCGCGGTGCTTTTCTTCATCTCCGTCATCGCCCTGCTCGTGCGCACCAGACCGGAGCTTGCGCCGGAAGTCGGCACGATGAGCCGCGATGAAAAACATATAGCCTATCGCAGGATGATTCCTGTGCTGCTGATTTTCGGAATAATCATTCTCGGGCTTGGCATCGGCCTTTTCACGCCCACGCCCGCGGCTTCCATCGGCGTGATGGTTATCCTGTTCTACGGGATCTTTCTGCGCTTTTTCGGCGACGGTCTGACCTGGCCCAAGCTTCGTGCTGCCCTGCTCGACACCGCCGTCACATCCAGCATGATCTATTTCATCCTTTTCGGCGCGGAAGTGCTGAAAGGCTTTTTCTCAAGGGCGAACCTGCCGGCAGGACTGGCGGAATGGGCAAGCGCGAGCGGAATGAACCCATGGATCATTTTGATTTTCATGCTGATCATTCTTATCATTCTAGGTTGTTTCATGGAAAGCCTCGCCATGATCCTTGTTGTCGTGCCCTTTTTCTGGCCGACGCTGGTGGACCTGAATGGCGGCGATCTTGTCACCGCAGCCAATGCCGCTTTCGGCATCGGCACGGAAGATCTGAAGATATGGTTCGGCATTCTGGCGCTCATTGTCGTCGAGCTCGGACTAATCACGCCGCCCGTCGGCCTGAACGTCTTCATCATTAGCAGTCTGGCGCGGGGGACGCCGATGAGCGAGACCTTCAAGGGCGTGATGCCGTTCTTCTGGGTCGAGATTTTCAGGATCTCGCTGTTGCTGGCTTTTCCGATACTGGCGCTGATGGTGCCACGTATGCTTAGCGGTTAGAGGGATGCACTGATCGGTGACAATGATTCACACATTCCAATCGGGCAGAGTGGACTTGGCAGGATGCAGATCATGAAAACACAAGTCGGCATTATCGGTGGTGGCCCTTCGGGATTGCTGTTATCCCAGCTCCTCCACCTCAACGGCATTGAAAACGTCGTTCTTGAGAGACAAAGCCGTGAATATGTCCTTGGGCGGATCAGGGCCGGCGTTCTTGAGCATGGCTTTGCAAGGCTGATGCGCGAGGCGCAATGCGGCGACCGGATGGACCGTGAGGGCGAGATCCATGACGGCTTTTACATCTCCGACAATGGCAAGCTGAACCGGGTCGACCTTCACGGCCTGACGGGCGGCAATTCGGTGGTCGTCTATGGGCAGACAGAACTGACGCGCGATCTTTACGAGGCCCGTGACAAGATGGGCGGCGTTGTCATTCACAATGTCGATGACGTCAAGCCGCATGATGTCCTCACGAAGACCCCCTATCTGACTTATCGACGAGGCGACGATGTTGAGCGTATCGACTGTGAGTTCATCGTTGGAGCGGACGGTTTCCATGGCGTTAGCCGTAAATCCATCCCCGGCGATGTCCTGCGTGAATATGAGCGGATCTATCCGTTCGGCTGGCTGGGCGTGCTCTCGCGCACCAAACCTGTCTCACCCGAATTGATCTATGCGAAACACGAACGTGGCTTCGCGCTGTGCTCGCTGCGGTCGCAGGTTCTGAGCCGCTACTATATTCAGGTTCCGCTCAGCCAGACGGTCGATGACTGGCCGGATGACGCATTCTGGGAGGAGCTGAAACGCCGCCTTCCGGCAGAGCAGGCGAAGCAATTGATCACCGGGCCGTCTATCGAAAAAAGCATCGCGCCTCTGCGCAGCTTCGTTGCCGAACCAATGCGCTATGGTAACCTTTTTCTTGCTGGCGACGCCGCCCATATCGTGCCGCCGACCGGCGCGCGCGGGCTGAACAGTGCGGCATCCGACATCTATTATCTGTTCAACGCTCTGCGCGACCACTACAAGAGCAACGATGATCGCAGGCTCGACGCCTATTCGGATCAGGCGCTGTCGCGGGTCTGGAAAGCGCAGCGTTTTTCCTGGTGGATGACGAGCCTGCTCCATACATTTCCGGACAATGAGCCTTACGCGAAACGTCTTCAGGATACCGAGATGGACTACCTGTTTTCCTCGCGGAATGCGCTTGCCTCGCTGGCGGAGAACTACGTCGGACTGCCGTTCTGATATCCAAAGGTTTTGCCGCCCTGGGGTGATCCGGCTTCCCATTGATGGGAGCTGTGTTACATAGACACATGCCATTCGCAAAAAAATGGCCGGTCAGGAAGAACCAAGGAACGGCAAGACGCCCATGCAAAGTCATTCCATGCATGACGATATGGAACGGGTTCTTTTCACGCATGAGCAGGTGCAACAGCGTGTAAAGGAACTGGGCGCGGAAATCTCCCGCGACTATGGCGACAAGGATCCGCACCTCATCACGATACTCAAGGGATCAATTCCCTTTCTTGCGGATTTGATGCGCGCCATGGATCGTCCACTCTCACTCGATGTGATGGCGGTTGCGTCCTATGCCGGGCATCAGTCTTCCGGCGAAGTCCGCGTGACCAAGGATCTGGACGAATCCATCGAGGGGAGGCATGTGCTGGTTGTCGAGGACATCATCGACACAGGGCTGACTCTTGCCTATGTGATGCGCATTCTCGCCAATCGCGCTCCGGCCTCCGTCAGGATCGCAACATTCCTTGACAAGCCTTCGAGACGAGCAACGCCCATCGAAGCCGATTATGTGGGTTTCACGATCCCGAATGCCTTCGCTGTCGGCTACGGCCTCGACTGGAATCAGCGCTATCGGAACCTGCCCTATATCGGCGCGCTAAAGCGCGAAATTTACGAACCTGGAGCGGGATGAGGAAAAGTGGCGCCCACTTTTCCGCTCGTCAGCCCGCTCTAAATTATTGAGCCGTCCCAGAGCTGGCGGGCGAAGTCAGCGGCATTGGTGAAACTGGACTGAACGATGACGGCAGGGTCCGGTTTCGTGCCGAGTGCCGCCTCAGTCGAGGCTGCCGCCGCATTGATCAGCATCAGGTTGTCGGCGAAACCATCAAAAGCCTCGATCGTCATGTGATCACGCCTGCCGCGTTCGAAAGCACCGTCCCGATAGATCTCGCCGTGATAGACGTCATTGCGCACCCGTTCGCTGAAAGGGCGCGCATCGTTCGTGTAGAGCACGATCAGTTTGCCAAGCGCGGCCATAAAACCGATCTCATAGGCCGTTCCGTCATCGGCCTCGGGGCCGCGCCAAGGTTCGATATTGGCGAGGATGATATCGGCCTCGCGCATCAAAGCCTCATTGGCGCATGCGATCGCCAGGGCGAAGTCCTTCTGATCGGCGAAAGCAGCCGGATCGAGCTGCGTATCGAGCGGAAACCGCCCGGCCATGCCGCGCGTAGCAAGGATCCGTTTCTTCTCCGCGGCAATCTCATGCGCGTTCTGGTAGAAGACATCCGGCCCGGCCAGATAAACGATGGGGCGGTCTTGCTGATCCGGCATTTGTGATCCTGCAAAATATATCTACAGAAATGGAATCATACCATCTGACCGGCGGTACGTCCCCGTGGCATAGGGAGTTTGCGCATTGCTATATAGACGTTTGGGTTCCTCAAGCCACGTAATTCCCTCTTAATTCTCCGTAATTATCCTTTATTCCCATTCGAAATTATTGCGTTGCACAAATTCTTCGCATGCGCAAAATAGACAAATGGTCGCTAAGCCGTTTTCCATCCTGGTCATTGATGACAATGCCGCGCGGGCGTCGATTATCGAGGCCGGGTTGCGCGACGAAGGCTATGAGCATGTGACGATCCTGACCGATGTCACGAGCGTTGCGCGCCAGATCACCGAACTCGATCCCGATGTCATCGTCATCGATCTGGGCAATCCCAATCGCGATATGCTGGAGAACATGTTTCAGCTCACGCGGGCGATCAAACGGCCGATCGCCATGTTCGTCGACAGTTCGGACAAGGCCTCGATCGAAGCGGCGATTGATGCGGGCGTCTCGGCTTACATCGTCGACGGATTACGCAAGGAGCGCGTCAGGCCGATTCTCGACATGGCGATCAGCCGCTTCAACGCGTTTTCCCGAATGGAACGTGAATTGGAGGAGGCGCGCAACGAGCTTCAGGCACGCAAGATCATCGACAAGGCCAAGGCGATTTTGATGAAATCCAAGGGTTTGAGCGAAGAGGCCGCCTATCAGCTCTTGCGGAAGACCGCAATGAATCAGAACCGGAAAATCTCGGAGATTGCGCAAAGCCTGGTGACTGCGGCGCAATTGCTGGAGCCTTGAGGAGCAACGTCATGGCACAAAAAGACTTCCCCGTTGTCGTTGCCGGCTTCATTCCCCTTGTCGATGCCGCCTTGCTCATCGCGGCAAAAGAAAAGCGCTTTGCCGAGGCCGAAGGCATTGAACTCAGACTTGTTCGCGAGACGTCCTGGGCCAATATTCGGGACCGCATGTCGGTGCGGCATTTCCAATGTGCCCACATGCTTGCACCAATGCCGATCGCCGCCCGGCTTGGTCTCACGCCCATGCCTGTCGAGATTATCGCGCCCATGGCGCTCGGTCTAGGCGGCAATGCGATCACGGTCTCCAATGCGCTTTATGAGGACATGAGCGCCGCCGGTGCGCTTTCGGAGCTGGATGCAAGGCAGAGCGGACTTGCGATCGCGCGCGTGATCAGTGCGCGGCGTGATCGGGGGCACCGAAAGCTCGTCCTCGCTGTTGTCCATACACATTCGGCGCATAATTACGATCTGCGTTACTGGCTTTATGCCAGCGGCATCGATCCCGACCGTGATGTGGAGATTGTCATCGTTCCACCGCCCTTCCTGCCGGACGCACTGGCGAATGGCCGCATTGACGGCTTTTGCGTCGGCGAGCCCTGGAATTCCGTCGCCGCACAAGCCGGGCAGGGCGTTATCATTGCGAGCAAGTCGTCCATCTGGCGCTCGAGTCCGGAAAAGGTTCTCGGTGTGGAGGCGTCTTTTGCTCAGGATGAACCGGAGACTTTGGACGCTCTTGTGCGGGCAATATACATGGCGGCGGCCTGGTGTGCGGAGGCGGACAATCGCAATGAACTGGCGGACATATTGAGCCGTCCGGATTATCTCGACGTTGCGGCCGAGGCCATTCTTCCCGCCCTTTCCGGGAACCTTATCCTCGGCAATGGTCAGATCGTGAGCGATCCGGATTTCTTCATCCCTTATGCAAGGGCCGCGACCTTTCCCTGGAAGAGCCACGCCGCATGGTTCTATTCGCAGATGGTGCGCGCGCATCAAACACGCTGGAGCGAGGAAGATGCCGTGAACGCGTCGAATGTCTACCGGCCGGATATCTACAGACGGGCTCTGGCGCGTTTGACTATATCGCTGCCCAGCGCTGACTCGAAAGCGGAGGGCGCGTTGTCTGAAACGCGCCGGGTCAGTGCTGTTGGCGGCGAACTTTGGCTCGGGCCGGACGGCTTTTTCGACGGCCAGATTTTCGATCCCGATGCGCTCGAAGCCTATGTTCTTCGCCAGAAGAAAGACAGCCCTGCCTGAGCCTCTCCCTTATCCCGCAGCGCACAATAATTAAGCCAAACGCTAATTGCATAGGCAAAAATAGACTAGCCTATAAATTAGGCACTTAAGATTTTCCTTCTCTAACTCAATGAAAAACCTTGCTGATTTTCGCAAGCGATAAGTTGGCACGCTTTCTGCATTAATTTGTCCGTGCTTTGAAGGGCGACTCAGCGAGGAAGCCTTCGCCTGAAAAGCAAAAGGGATTGCGTCCAGCGCCGGGCGCTACAGGCAAAGCCGCCAAACCAACTCTGTGCACCAACGCGGGCACATTGCGGGTTTTGCGGCTTTTTTGTTTGGCCCGGCATTGATCCGTGCCGGGATCATGACAGGAGAAATTGAACATGCATCGATTCAAAGTTGCCCGCCGGACTTTACTTGCGGCAGGGGTTGCGCTTTTCGCCGCCTCTGCCGTGCCCGGAACATCCAAGGCGGACATGCTGCTGCCGGAAAAGGCCGAGTTGAAATTCGGCTTCATCAAGCTGACTGACATGGCGCCCCTCGCCATCGCCAAGGAGCTGCACTATTTCGAGGATGAGGGCCTCTATGTCACGCTCGAAGCGCAGGCCAACTGGAAGGTGCTGCTCGACCGCGTCATCACCGGCGAACTGGATGGCGCACATATGCTGGCCGGTCAGCCGCTCGCCGCAACCATCGGCTTCGGCACCAAGGCGCATATCGTAACGCCCTTCTCGATGGACCTGAACGGCAATGGCATTACCGTTTCCAACGAAGTCTGGGAACTGATGAAGCCGCATCTGGAGATGGGCGCGGATGGCAAGCCGGTTCATCCGATCAAGGCCGAAGCGCTAAAGCCCGTCGTCGAGAAGTTCCGCGCCGAGGGCAAGCCCTTCAATATGGGCATGGTCTTCCCGGTCTCGACGCATAATTACGAGCTGCGCTACTGGCTCGCCTCGGGCGGCATTCATCCCGGCTTCTATTCCAAGACCGACATTTCCGGCCAGATCCAGGCAGATGCGTTGCTCTCCGTAACCCCGCCGCCGCAAATGCCGGCGACCCTCGAAGCCGGCACGATCTATGGCTATTGCGTCGGGGAGCCGTGGAACCAGCAGGCGGTGTTCAAGGGCATCGGGGTTCCGGTCATCACCGACTATGAGATCTGGAAGAACAATCCCGAAAAGGTCTTCGGTCTGACCGAGGAGTTCACCGAGAAATATCCGCAGACGACACTTGCCATCGTCAAGGCGCTGACCCGCGCCGCGATCTGGCTGGACGAGGACAACAACGCCAATCGCGAGAAGGCCGTGGAGATCCTTGCCAAGTCCGAATATGTCGGCGCGGATGCCGAGGTGATCGCGAATTCCATGACCGGCACCTTCGAATATGAAAAGGGTGACAAGCGCAAGGTTCCGGATTTCAACGTCTTCTTCCGCTACAACGCCACCTATCCCTATTACTCCGACGCGATCTGGTATCTGACGCAGATGCGCCGCTGGGGCCAGATCGCCGAGCACAAGACGGATGAGTGGTATCAGGAGACGGCAAAGTCGGTTTACCGCCCGGACATCTATCTGCAGGCTGCCAAGCTGCTGATCGAGGATGGCTACGCCAAGGAAGAGGACTTCCCCTTCGCCAGCGATGGCTATCGCGATCCGGTGCCTGCGGAGCATTTCATCGACGGCATCCCCTATGACGGGCACAAGCCGAACGCCTATATCGACTCGCTCCCGATCGGGCTGAAATCCAACCAGGTCATCGAAGGCAACCAGGTTGCCGGTGGTTGATGCTGTTGCTCCCTCTCCCTGAGGGAGAGGGCTGGGGTGAGGGGATCGTGAGTCAATGACGGGCTCTGTATCCCCTCACCCGGCGCTG
>CAYOUP010000040.1:0-14652 GCA_964407125.1 uncultured Hyphomicrobiaceae bacterium
TCCGTTGCGAATGCTGGGCCAGATACACCTCCCGCTGCTACGTCCCGCAATTGGCGCTGCTGCGCTGCTGGTATTCGTGGATTGCATGAAGGAACTTTCGGCGACGCTGCTGTTGCGACCCTTCAATTTCGAGACGCTGGCCACCCATATCTATGTCTATGCGTCGCAGGAGCAGTTCGAGAAGTCCGCAATCGCCGCTCTGACGGTGGTCGCCGCCGGGTTGATACCGCTGATTCTGTTGCATCGGACCTTGACGAGTCCGCAAACCCTGGCCGTCATGCCCGAGGAGGTAGGGGAAAAATCGGATAAACTGTGAGAACGTATTGACTTAATGCTGCCAAATGATGCGGTTTTTATCGCTGATCGTGATAGTTATTCGAAGAATTTTAGGCAATATGCCGTTGATTGGTTATGATAGTCACTGAACCTGGGTCACGATGATTATGGATTGAAACGATCCAACATCATATCCAGTGGTTGATTCTAATAACTTAGAGCGGGCTGACGAGCGGAAAAGTGCTATCTGCTTTTCCTCATCCCGCTTTTGAAGGCAAATGCTGACCGGATTGCCCGGCAGGGGCAAGGATTGGGATATATGACGTTATCAAAGCTGCTTTCTTCTTCTTTCGCACTGCTGCTTGGCGGTGCGCTTTCGGTATCCCTTATCTCCGCGTGCGAGGCCATCGAGAACGAGCACGCCTCCGGCGACAGCTACACGATCGTCGACAGCGACTCGCTTCTGGGAAGCTATCTGGCTGGCCGCGTTGCCCAGACCATGCGCGATAACGAAACCGCGGCGGAGTATTATCGCCAAGCTCTGGAGAAGGATCCTGGCAGCACACAGATCCTTGAAGAAGCTTTCCAGCTCAAAGTTGTGACAGGCGATTTCGACGAGGCGCTCGAACTTGCCAAGAAACTGGCCCGCGACAGCAGCGACTATAAGATCGCCAGCCTTTTTCTCGGCATCGATGCGTTCAAGCACGGCCAGTATGACGAAGCCGAAAGCCATTTCATTTCCGCAGGCAACGGCCCCATCATCGAACTGACCGCTCGGCTCGCCCGTGCCTGGATGGCGCTTGAGCAGGGACTGCCCGAGCACGCCTTGAAGATCATTGATGACGTCAAGTCGCCGCAAACACCGGGCGCGGAGCAGATCGAGCAGATCAACCGCGCCATGATCGCCGATATTGGCGGCATGTCGAAAACCGCAGACACGATCTATGCAAAGCTTTACGAGAGCAATCCGGGTAATATGCGTCTGGCTGCCGCCTATGCAAGACATGTGGCGCATGAGGGCAATTTCAAGCTGGCGCGCAAGATTCTGAAACCGCATCTTGAGGATCAGACGCCAAACCCGCTTGCGACCGAAATAAACGAACTGCTCAATGCCGGTAAAACTCCTGCATTTGCAACCGATAACGCAAAGGACGGAATGGCCGAGGTCTTCCAGGCCGTGGGCGAAGCGCTCGGCGGTGACAGGGTTATCGATGCCGGGCAGATCTATCTTCAGCTTGCCCTGTTTACCAAACCGGAACTGCCGCTTGCGCATTACGCGCTTGCCGAGCTTTACGATCAGGCCGGAAACTATCGTCTTGCCGCCGAGACTTTCTCCAAGCTTCCGAAAAGCTCGTCTTTCTGGCTGAATGCGCAGCTTCGACGCGCCTATGCGCTGAATGCCTTGCAGCGCAGCGATGAAGCGGAAGAGGTTCTGAAAACGCTTATTAAAGCTTACCCGGACGATATGCGGCCCTACTACACGATGGGGAATATCCTGCGGGGCAATAAGGAGTTCGCCGAAGGTCTCGGTTATTACACAAAGGCGATAGAACGGCTGGGCAAGGAAGAGCGCTCGCAATGGTCTATCTACTATGCGCGCGGTGTTTGTTACGAGCGCACGCAACAGTGGAAACTGGCCGAGAAAGATTTGTCGAAAGCGCTGAAACTCGATCCCGATCAGGAACTGGTGATGAACTATCTTGGCTATTCCTGGGTAGACCAGAACCAGAATCTGAAAGAAGCAATGCGCCTCATCGAACGTGCCGTTGAGAAAAAGCCCAGAGACGGTTATTTTGTCGACAGTCTTGGATGGGCCTTCTACCGGCTCAAGAACTTCAAAACGGCCGTAAAGCATCTTGAACACGCCGTCGAGCTGAAACCGGGCGATGCAGTGATCAACGATCATCTGGGCGATGCATATTGGAAAGTCGGCCGCCGTCTGGAAGCAACCTATCAGTGGAGCCAGGCGCTTGATCTCAATCCGGAACCGGAGGACGAAGCCAAGATCAAGGAGAAGCTGGAAAAGGGGCTCGTTGAAGACACGACAACTCGCGCCTCACTGGAAAATGGCGTCGAGGTGCCGCAACGCAAATCGAAGCAATAATGCGTGGGTTTGCTGTGCCCCCGGCCGGTTTCGTCAAGCGTTGACGGGTGTTGGCTGTGGGGCAAGTCACGGAACACGCCGCGGCCAAGGTCAATCTGACTCTGCAAATCAGGGGCAAGCGGTCTGACGGATACCATGAGGTCGAAAGCCTGGTCCTGTTCGCAGATTATGGCGATACGGTCAGCTTTGAGCCTTCAGAGACGTTTTCGCTTTTCGTCGACGGACCTTTTGCAGGAGCGCTTGAAAGTTCGGGCAATCTGATCGAAAAAGCTGCACTCGCTTATGCGGAACTCATCGGAAAAGCCGCGAGTGGTGCTTTCCACTTGACCAAGCGGTTGCCGGTAGCAGCTGGAATTGGCGGCGGTTCCGCCGACGCGGCGGCGGCTTTCCGACTGCTTAAGCACCATTTCGGCAAGCCGGAATCGCTGTCCGAGCTTGTGCTTGCCGCAAGCAATATCGGCGCCGATGTTCCGGCCTGTCTTATGTCCAGCGCATCCATCATGACCGGGATTGGCGAAAAGCTGCATTCGCTACCGCGTCTCGAACCGATCCCCGCCATCCTCGTCAACCCGATGCAGCCGCTTCCGACCGCGCCGGTGTTCCGGGCGCTGGTCAGTGATCCGCTGCCGGATGATTTTGTGGGGCCGGAGTCCCCTCGCCTTGCTACGTCCGACGATGTCATCGCCTATGCGTTGGCGGGATCGAATGATCTTGAGCCGCCCGCGCGCAGCCTACTGCCCGTCATTGAAGAGGTGCTGGCTATGCTCGAAGAGCTTCCGGGCGTTTTGCTGAGGCGTCTCTCGGGAAGCGGCCCGACATGCTTCGCCATTTTCGGCAATATGCATGAGGCCGAGGACGCGGTGCGGACGATTGCGCATGAGCGGCCCGAATGGTGGGTGAAAGCGGCAAGGCTGGCCTGAGCAGCGGATATCCGGTCGAATCCATCTGACGCTGGATCAGATGCGATTTATCCCTGATGCTCGGGAATCCGCACAACCAGCCCGTCAAGCGCATCGGTGATGCGGATCTGACAGCTCAGCCGGCTTTCCGGCCGAACCTCATAGGCGAAATCGAGCATATCCTCTTCCATCTGGGACGGTTCGCCCGTCACTTCGCGCCAGGCTTCGTCGATATAGACATGACATGTCGCGCAGGAGCATGCACCGCCGCATTCGGCGACGATACCGGGAACGTCATGCTTGATGGCCGTTTCCATGACTGTCTGACCGGCGACTCCCTCAACAGCGTATGTTTGCCCGTCGTGAGAGATGTAGGTGATTTTCGGCATGGTAACGGTCCCGGATAGTCGAATGAAACGCCGCGATGGAGCGGGATGAAGAATAGTGTAAGCGGTTTTCCGCTCGCCACCCCTCTCCGCAATAGAGCGGGATCATGTTAAGCGGAAACAACTTATCCCCTGGTCCGCTCCAGATACGTTCGTTGGTCGCGTGACCGGACGGAAAACCGGATTCCACTTTATCCTGATCACGCTCTAAGGTGAGACAGGTGTTTGATACCCGCTATATAGGCCAGTTGGGACAGGCCTTCCAGTCCCAACCTTCAGCAATCCGGCCAGGCTACAATAGGCTGTCGATGAAGCGGTTTGTTTCCTCGATCTGTTCCGCGAGCAATGCGATGAGGCGCAGCCGGTCACGGTTCCGTTTGCGGAAACGCAGGTTTTCCGCATTTTCTGACGTCATCTCCAGTTTCCATGCTCCAATGCTCGACGCCGATATTCTCAACACGCGGGCGGCGCTTCGCCAGTTCTCACTATCGCCCGCCGCGCTCAGCTTGTTGAAATAGATCTGGCTTTGCCCCTTGAAGAGCAGGAGGACTTCCCTCTCGAGCACCTTGTTGCCCATCGTGTAGCTTTGCAGATGATCCAGATCGAGTGGTTTGCCTTGTAATTCGAAAATGCTTTTTTTCTCCGCGCCCGAGCGGGCCGGTTGTTCCAATGTCAGTGTCATGAATGGTCTTTACGGCTGAGTTGTTTATCGTTTTTGGTGCTGAATATGATTTACGCACGCAATGGCTGTATATCGAGCCGGCTGAAATCGCAAGATAGGTAAAGCGACGGATCGCATGGGAAGCACAGGTTGAGTACATTAGTCTGCACTACCTGTGAGCCTCGATTGGCTAGAAAATTTAAAGCCTTATCTGCGGCTCAGTGTCTCGGACCCATCATTTTTTAGCCGTAAATAATGGATATAAAATTGTAAATTCAGACGGGGAGTGACTGTTTTATCGCAATGGGTTGCGGGCGTATTCAGTGACGAGCCCTGAATGGCCGTTTTGCTTTTGGGGGATATCAACGGCTGATTGCCGCTGCCGCTTGCATGCACAAGGAATAAAGCTATAACTTGTAGCTTTACGGGGCGTGTTGCGTGCTTACCTCTTTGAGCATGATGCACAATCATTTTTCAGGACGGCGGTATGTCTCAAAAACCGGTTCAATCCCGCAATAGCGTGTCCGGAGACGGCGCAAACGCCGGAAATGAAAAAAAAGGTGCTGATAAATCCGGTCCAGGCGCATTCCCTATGGCCTCGTCAAAAGATTCGAAGTCGCAATCGAATCTGAGATCTCCGATATCGTCATCCTCAAGCCGCTCCGTTTCGCGCGCTGCTGCAGGCCCGGCCCGTGCGATCGCGGCAAATGATGACCGGCCGGCAATCGGCGGCCTTGTCTATGCGCTTCAGCAACGGCCGTCCAAATCGCCCTTTTATTTTGCGCTTGCTGCGTCTGCGGTCTGGCTCCTGCTCGGAGCGCTGATTGGCTGGGCGATGCTTACACGGCCGGACGAAAATATCGCCAGCGTCGGCGATCTTCTGGCGTCCCCGGCCTTTATAGCCATTATCGCCACGATTTTTGTGCCGATTGCGTTGTTCTGGTTCCTTGCGATTCTGGTCTGGCGCGCGCAGGAGTTGCGCCTCATGTCCTCCGCCATGACGGAAGTGGCGGTTCGCTTGGCCGAGCCGGACAAGATGGCGGAGCAGTCCGTCGCCTCGCTCGGACAGACCGTGCGCAGGCAGGTTGCGGCAATGAACGATGCGATCTCGCGCGCTCTTGGACGTGCGGGTGAACTCGAAGCGCTGGTTCACAATGAAGTCGCCGCGCTGGAGCGGTCCTACAGTGAGAATGAAAACCGCATTCGTAATCTGATCAATGAGCTGGGCAGCGAACGTGAAGCGCTTGCGAATAACAGCGAGCGTGTCAGCGAGGCGCTGCGCGGTATCGGCACTCATGTCACGCGCGAAATCAATTCGGCCACCGAACTTGCCAGCAAGTCGATGTCGCAGGCAACCTCGACGCTCGCAGACACGTTGGCCAGCCGCGGCAACAAGATCACCGCCGCCGTGACCGCCGCCGGAACCGAGATCGACGAGAAGCTTGCCGAGCGCGGCTCGCGTATAACGGATCAACTCGTCAAGCATGGTGCGCAGGCCGCCGAGCAGATGCATCGCACCGGGCTTGAGATCAACCGCTCGATTCAGGAAACCTCCGACCGGACCGCCGCCGCGATTTCGGCCAAGGGTAACAACCTTGTCGCTTCGGTCATGAGCATGAGCGAGCGTGTCGGGCGTGAA
Organism: uncultured Hyphomicrobiaceae bacterium; assembly: GCA_964407125.1. Taxonomy (GTDB): domain Bacteria; phylum Pseudomonadota; class Alphaproteobacteria; order Rhizobiales; family Rhodomicrobiaceae; genus JAHQVI01. The sequence goes on from CAYOUP010000040.1 coordinate 5,966, forward strand.
ATTCCGGTTCTGCTGGAGCGGCTCGGCAGCGAGCAATCCCGCCTCAGCGGCATCATTGAAGTTGCGACGAAAAACCTCTCCAATCTGGAACATGCCGTGGCGGATCGTACCGAGTCGCTCAGCAAGACACTTGGCGAGCGGACGAATATGCTGAACCAGGTGTTAAACGAAAAAGGCAAGGTGATCGACGACACGCTGAACGATCGTATTCATGCGTTGGAGACGATCCTTGGACGCCGCGCCCAGGCCTTTGATACCGCACTTTCGGAGCGCACCAAGTCGCTTGATGATTCTGTTGCCCGCTATACCGGCAATATTCGTGAGACGCTGGAACAGCAGTCGCGGTCGATCGAAAAGTCGCTTGCGCGTCAGGCGCACGCGCTACACGAATCCATGTCGGCGAGCGCAGGCCAGATCCAGCGCACCGTGCAGGAGCTTGCCAAGGAGTCCGGCTCAAGCTCCGACTCGCTTGGATCGCAGGCTGTCATGCTGAAAGAGGTTTCGTCGGGCCTTCTGAACCAGGTGCACACGCTGACCAAGCGCTTTGAGGAGCAGGGCGCCAATATCGTCAATGCCGCACGCACATTGGAAATCCAGAACAGCAAGATCGACAAGGTGATGGACGTCCGGCAGAGCCAGCTCGGCCAGCTTATTGAAAGTATGAATGGGCGCGCGACCGAGCTTGACCGCATGATGCACCACTACTCCAGCATGCTGGAGCAGTCGCTTTCACAGGCCGAGCAGCGCGCCAAGAAAGTCACGGAGCTTATGGCGCGGGATTCCGCCGAGAAATCGCAAACGGCCGTCAAGGATCTGGAACGGCTTCGCGCCGAAGCACAGTCGCACACCGCGCGTGCAATTTCGGAGCTGAAAACGAGCTTCGCCGCGCTTCAGGAGCAGGTCTCCAACCAGCTTTCCGGCTTTACCAATTCCTTCTCCGAAACGGCGCAGGAATTCCAGTCCTCGGCCACCAAGGCAACAGCCGAACTGACCCAGACGCAGTCCGAGCTGAAGCGTCATGCACAGGCGCTTCCGGAGAGCACCAAACAGAGCGCCAAGGCGATGCGCCGTGCGCTTCAGGATCAGCTTTCAGCGCTTGATTCGCTGACCGAAGTCACCCAGCGTCATGGCTATTCGGGACAGGTCTCCCGTGGCGGCCAGCAAGGCGGACGTGGCGGCAGCGAGAACGAACGCGAGCGCAGCCAAAAACCGCAGGGCAATCCCCCGGACCGGTCCCAATCCGAACCGGGACGGCAGGATCCGCATATGCAGAAGCCGCGTAGCGGTGGAAACGACTGGTCGTCAAACGAGCAGCTTGAAGCTGTCAGCGCAGGGCTGATACAGCGGATGGATCCGGACCATGGTGGCACTCCGGTTCCCGAGGGTGTTGCGGGCGACGGTATGGATTACGAATCGACCGTCCGGCCTTCTGCAGGCTATGGCTCCATGCCCTCTTACGGCGGCGCAGGCGATTCAATGGGAGACAGCGCTGGCGGCGCAAACTGGTCGTTCGGTGATCTCCTGGCCCGGGCCTCGCAGTCCGAAGATGAGTTTGGCGGCAAGGACGACATGTCCTACGGCATGCCTGGCGCGGTCGAGCCATTTAGCGAAAAATCCGGGGATGAGTCGTCGCCGATGGTCTTCGAAATGAAGGACATCGCCGCCGCAGTCGATGAGGATATCGCAGTCGAGGTCTGGCGCCGCTATAATCAAGGCGAGCACGGGATTATCAGCCGGAATATCTATAATCGCGAAGGGCAGGCGACCTTCGATCAGGTCAAGCGACGCTATGAGAACGATCTGACCTTCCGTCATATCGTCGACCGCTATCTTGCCGATTTCGACCGGATGCTGTCCGATGCGCGCAAGGCCGACCCGCGCGGGCGGAGCGTGCAGAACCATCTGACATCGGAAACGGGCCGCATCTATCTGGTTCTGAGCCACGCCAGCGGCCGGCTTACGCGCTGATCGACGAAAGTTTCTGCATTTTCTCTGGCGGTTCCTGGAATCGCGTCAGAAAATTGCGCGCTCTCGGGAGTGCGTCGTGCAGGAACTGTCTGGGTTCGTGCAACCAGAGCCCTTCATTTGGGCGCGAGCGCTGTTCCGAAATCAGGACCTCTCCCGGCAATTCGACAAGCTGATAATTCCAGCCGGGCCAATGCCGCCTCGCTCGTTTGAAAGTATGTTCGAGAAAGACGGCCCGGCTTGAATAGCCATGATAATCGAATACCCATGCGCCGCCGTCGACGAATATGTGGTTGCCGACGAAGCCCGCGCCCGGCTTGATCCATACAGCCTTCATTGAGGGTGTGCCATACCGCTCTATGAAAGCATAAGCGAGAATGTGGCAAGCGCCACAGGCAAAAAACACGCGGTCCGGCAGGGTCCAGCGTTTTACCGGATCGGACTTTCTGTAACCTTTGGTTCTCGGAGCCGGGTACATGCCTTCAGCCGCAAAAACGCGCCTTCGTTTTTTGTGGGCCTTGCTGCCAGCCTAATCCTCAAAAGGGTCGTGCACCAAAATCGTGTCCTCGCGCTTCGGCGATGTCGATAGCATGGTCACAGGCGCTTCGATCAGCTCTTCCAGCCGTTTCACATATTTGATCGCCTGGGCGGGCAACTCGGCCCATGTCCGCGCGCCTTCCGTCGAGGTTTTCCAGCCTTCCAGCACCTCATAGATCGGCTCTACCCGCGTTTGCGCCCCCTGCGCCGCAGGGAGATAGTCGATCTCCTCGCCATCGAGCCGGTATCCGACGCAGATCTTGATCTCGTCGAGACCGTCGAGCACGTCCAGCTTGGTCAGCGCAATGCCGTCGATCCCGCTGACCTTCACAGTCTGGCGGACGAAACAGGCATCGAACCAGCCGCAGCGGCGGGGTCGCCCCGTGACGGTTCCGAATTCGTGTCCGCGCTCGCCGAGCAGGCGCCCTGTCTCGTTATTCTGTTCGGTCGGAAACGGTCCAGAACCGACGCGAGTCGTGTAGGCCTTTGTAATTCCGAGCACTTTAGTAATCGCGTGCGGACCGAGACCAGACCCGGTCGCCGCCTGCCCGGCAACGGTGTTCGACGAGGTTACATAGGGATAGGTGCCGTGGTCGATGTCGAGCATGGCTCCCTGAGCGCCCTCGAACAGGATACGCTTGCCTTCGCGTCGCTGCTGGTCGAGAAGCTGCCATACACGGTCGATATATGGCGTGATGGACGGCGCAATCTCCACAAGTTGATTATAGAGATCATCACCGGAAATCTCATCGACGCCCAGCCCGCGCCGCAATGCATTGTGGTGCGTCAATGCACGGTCGATCTTGGAGCGGAGCGTCTTCAGATTGACCAGGTCCATGACGCGGATCGCGCGCCGGCCGACTTTATCCTCATAGGCCGGGCCAATCCCGCGCTTGGTCGTGCCGATCGCGTTCGTGCCCGCCGCCATCTCCCGCAGCCCGTCCATCTCGCCATGAAACGGCAGGATCAGCGTAGCGTTGTCGGCAACACGCAAGTTTTCCCGTGAGATTTCGAGGCCCTGTGCGCGGAGCTGGGAAATTTCCCTCGCCAGCGCCCAGGGATCGACCACGACGCCATTGCCGATCACGGAAAGCTTGTTCGGGCGCACAACGCCGGAGGGCAACAGCGACAGCTTGTAGGTCACGCCGTCGACGACAAGCGTGTGGCCCGCATTGTGCCCGCCTTGAAAGCGCACAATAATGTCGGCCCGCTCGGACAGCCAATCGACGATTTTCCCCTTGCCCTCATCGCCCCACTGCGACCCGACGACCGCGACATTTGCCATTAAAGCCTCTCAATTTTCAAAGATTTGCCGAATTTAACGGCCCTGACCTCTACTTATAGCCTCCTGCACGCCGCGCGGCGAGGGGGTGCGACCAAAGCAGCGCCCGTCCCACAACTGCCATCAACAGAATACTTTACCACCCGCTGCCGCTCGAATAGGCTCCTCCGATGCAAAAACGCACAGCGGATGAGCCCGATCAAAGCTTACATGCCCGTATTTTCGGCAATGCCTATCTGCTCCTGACACTGACAATGCTGTTCTGGGCCGGTAACACGATCGCCGGGCGGGCAATTGCGGGGACCGTGCCGCCGCTTACGCTGGCCTGGCTGCGCTGGACGCTTGCCGCAGCAATCATTCTTCCAATTGCATGGCCTCATCTCAAGCGTGACTGGCCGGTTATCCGCAGACACTGGCCAATCCTGTCGCTACTGGGGACACTTGGCTGTGGCATCTTCATCAGCCTTTACTATACCGGTCTCACCATGACGACCGCGCTGAACGGTCTCATCATCAATTCGGCCGTACCGATCCTGATCCCACTCGCCGTTTTCGTGCTGTACCGCGAGACCCTGAACCGGTGGCAGACGCTGGGAATCCTTTTGTCCCTGATAGGCGTCATCGCCGTGATCACAAAAGGAGATCTCGCCATTCTGGTACGGCTTGACCTGAATCGGGGCGACCTGTTCGTTCTTGCCGCCATGAGCGTCTTTGCTATTTACACCGCATTGTTGCGCAAGCAACCGAAGATGCATTGGATCAGTTTCGGGGCATGCTGTTTTATCGTCGCCGCTATCGTCACCTTTCCGCTGTTTCTCTCGGAAGCCCTTATGGGCGAGACGATCAAGCCAACGCTTGGAGCATTTTTTGCAGTTCTTTATGTCGGGACGCTGCCGAGCGTGATGGCTCAAATCATGTATATCCGCGGCGTCGAGTTGATCGGCGGGAGCCGGGCGGGAGCCTTTCTGAACCTGATTCCCCTGTTTGGCGCGTTGCTTGCTATGATTATTCTCGGTGAGCGGCTTTATGCCTTTCACCTCGTCGGATTTGGGCTGATCATTTGCGGCGTCTGGCTGGCGCAACGGCAAAAACGGACAGTCAGCGCGGTACAATAAGAGGCAGGCATGCACGCCAGAATGCGGCCAGTTCTGCTCGTAACCGGCTTCGGGCCATTTCCGGGTGTGCCATTCAACGTCTCGGCCCCCCTTGTCGAATATCTTGCATCGGAAGCGGAGGGCATTCCGGCGGAATTGCACACCGCCATCCTGCCGACGCACTGGCGCGACGGACCGGCGATTGCGGCATCGAAGATCCGCGAGCTGGGACCTGACGCGGTTCTCCATTTCGGCGTATCCAGACGTGCAAGCGGATTTCAGTTTGAAACGATTGCTTACAATCAGTGTACCAACATCGTTGATTGTACCGGGATACCGGCGCAGGGCTTTTATTTCCGTCGCGGCGGACCGCCTTCAATGCGTTCGACACTGCCCATCTCGGATCTGACGTTTCGATTGCGCCTTGCCGGATTGCCCGCATACGCATCGAGGGATGCAGGGCGCTATCTGTGCAATGCAACGCTTTACAACTCACTCCACGAAGCGCAGCTTACTTCGAAGGAGCGTGCGCCCTGGGTCGGTTTCATCCATATTCCGGCCCTGCCTGCGGCGTCACTGAACGATGAACAAACCGATTTCGGCTGGCGGGAGATGCAGCGCGGCGCTGTGGAAATTTTGCGTCGTCTGGCAGCGACCTTACGAGCATCTAAACATACATCTGGCCGTCAGCGTCCAAATCGCATAAATACTGGTTCTATCTGAGAAGGAGGCGGGCCTTGAGATTGGGACGGCGTGGATTTCTCGCTGGAAGCGGCGCGGTTGTGAGCGGCAGTTTCCTTTATGCAGCCTCGGCCATGGCGTCATCGCGTCCGATTGCCGAACTGGGCGTGGCCCCCGATACCGGCGATGATCTGAGCGAGGCGCTGCAAAAGGCGATCGCGGAGCTGTCCGCAGCAGGGCAGGCGGTCTATCTGCCTGGCGGAACCTATAATCTCCAGGAAGTCGCCCTGCCTAAAAAATGCGTAATTCTGGGCGTACCGGGTCAGACAACGCTCATCGTGCCTCGCGGCCAGAGCGCTTTTTCCGCTCATAATGCCGAAACGCTGTTCCTCTCCGGGCTGATTGTCGAAGGCGGTGTGATCGCAGGCAACGTCCGTGAAGCGACGATTGAGAATTTGCGGGTCACTCTTGCAACAAAAGCGAGCATAGCCTTGACGAGAGCTCTATATCTCAACATCAGCCATTGCCAGTTCGAGGCTTGCTCGGCCCCCGCAATCGAGGTATCGACCTCTCAGGATGCTGCGAACGCCGCCAACATTACTGGCAATCTCATAACGGAATGCAAAACGGGCATAGCGATCGCCGGTAGCGGTCACGTAACCGACAATAGTATCAGCGGTGCAACGGATTTCGGCCTGCGTCTCGGCGGCGGGCACGAAGGCGGGACAATTCTGGCGGATGGCAATATCATCAGCGATTGCGGCGTCGGTATCGGCGTTGCGGCCAATGAGGAGACGCTTCTGGTTTCGCTCAATGTGATCAATGGCTTGCAGGGCAAGACATCCAAGGCAATCCGCGCGTTCAATGGCGAGGATCTGATCGGCCCGGATCTGGCATTTGAGAGTTCGGAATCTTATCTCAACCTTACGGTTGTAGGAAATGTGGCGCGGTAACCACGGGCAGCAGATCAAGCACATGAAGCGCGCCGTAGACGCATAATGTCATCCACAATCGCGCATATAACGGCTTGCCTCCACTGTGTGCCTTGCGCACCTTACACTGCCTGCGACTCGGTTATAATTAAGCAGAAGTCTGTGCATTTGGGCGCAGCCGATTGGAATGAGGGACTTTGATGGCATCATCCCGGGATTTGTTTGCCAGACAAGAAGATAGCGGGGCTTTGCGGCAGGCAAGGACGGCTGAAGCTGCCTATACGGCTGCGAATATCGAGGTGCTCGAAGGGCTTGAGCCGGTGCGGCGTCGTCCGGGCATGTATATTGGCGGCACTGATGAAAAGGCGCTTCACCATCTGTTCGCCGAGGTGATCGACAATTCGATGGACGAGGCCGTTGCTGGCCATGCTTCGTGGATCGACGTGTTCCTCGATACTGACGGCTCGATCACCGTGACCGACAACGGACGCGGTATTCCTGTCGATCCGCACCCCAAATTCAAGAACAAATCCGCCCTGGAAGTCATCATGACCACGCTTCATGCGGGTGGCAAGTTCGATGCCAAGGCCTATTCGACATCGGGCGGCCTGCACGGCGTCGGCGTTTCGGTTGTCAATGCGCTCTCGGAAGTAGTCGAGGTCGAGGTTGCGCGCGGCCAGCAGCTTTACCGGCAGGTTTTTGCGCGCGGACATACGCAGACCAAGCTGGAGAAGCTCGGCACGGTGAAGAACCGGCGCGGCACGAAGACCCGTTTTCTCCCCGACGCGCAGATTTTTGGCGCCAACGCCCGTTTCAAGCCGAACCGGATCATGCGCATGGCGCGGGCGAAAGCCTATCTGTTCGGCGGTGTCGAGATCCGCTGGAGTTGCGCGCCGGAGCTGATCAATGACGACACGCCTGAGAAAGCCGTCTTCCATTTTCCGGGCGGACTGAAGGACTTTCTCTCTTCACGGATCGAGGGTATCGAGACGGTTGCCAAGGATGTTTTTGCGGGCAAGGTCGAGCGTAAGGGGGGGCACGGCTCGGTCGAATGGGCCGTTGCATGGCTCGCCAATGCCGATGGTTTCGTCAATTCCTATTGTAACACCGTGCCGACGCCGGAAGGCGGCACCCATGAAGCCGGTTTGCGCGCGGCGCTGACGAGAAGCCTCAAATCCTATGGCGAGCTGGTCAACAACAAGAAGGCTGCGCAGATTACCGCCGAGGATGTGCTGAGCCAGGCCGGGGCGATGCTGTCGGTGTTCATCACCGATCCCGAGTTTCAGGGACAAACCAAGGACAAGTTGTCTTCGTCCGAAGCGACCCGCATTGTCGAGAACGCGATCCGCGACGAGTTCGACCATTGGCTGACGGCCAGCCCGCAGCAGGCGACGCGGCTTCTGGAATGGGTGATCGACCGTGCCGAGGAACGCCTGCGCCGCAGACGCGAGAAAGAGGTCAGCCGCAAGGCCGCCACGCGCAAGCTGCGTTTGCCCGGCAAGCTCGCCGATTGCTCGATCAATTCGGCCGATGGGACGGAAATTTTCATAGTCGAGGGCGATTCGGCTGGCGGCTCCGCAAAACAGGCCCGCAACCGGCAGACACAGGCCGTGCTCCCGTTACGCGGCAAGATCCTGAACGTCGCCAGCGCTTCCTCGCTCAAGCTGTCGCAGAACCAGCTTATCTCGGACCTCGTCCTGGCGCTTGGCTGCGGCACCGGCAAGACCTACCGCACCGAGGATCTGCGCTACGACAAGGTCATCATCATGACCGACGCCGACGTGGACGGTATGCACATCGCTTCGCTGCTGATCACATTCTTCTACACACAGATGCGCGGTCTGATCACCGACGGGCACCTTTTCCTTGCTTTGCCTCCGCTCTACAAGATCAGCCAGGGCGGCAAAACAGCCTATGCGCGCGACGATGCCCATAAGGACGAGTTGCTGCAAACCGCCTTTACCGGACGCGGCAAGGTCGAGATCTCGCGCTTTAAAGGTCTCGGTGAGATGATGCCCGCGCAGCTCAAGGAAACAGCAATGGCCCCGGCCAAGCGCATACTGCTCAAGGTGCAGATTTCCGATGAGATCAGCATCACCGATGATGTCGTCGAACAGCTCATGGGCAACAAGCCGGAAGGCCGCTTCCGTTTCATCCAGGAACACGCCGAATTCGCGCATGATCTGGATATTTAGG
>CAYOUP010000041.1:0-14297 GCA_964407125.1 uncultured Hyphomicrobiaceae bacterium
ACCGATTTCGCGCGGTGCCGGAAACAAGCTGAAACCAGACTTTGGCAAGGAATCCGTCGCACTTGCGCCCGGACGCTCGATCAGGATGAGCGGCGCACGCGGGCTCTCTCTCGTGAGAAGCTCCGACAAACTCCTGAGCTGGCCCGCGCTTGAAACATTGTCTGCGCGGATCATCACCCCGCCAACCTCTCCCTGACGAAGCTGGCGAAGCACTGTGATAAGGCCGGCTTCAGGTGCGGCCTGACCTTCGAATGTCACGAGAAGGAGCTGCGCCGTCATTCCGCGGAGATAGCGTTCATCGCGTTCTTGAGGTTCAGCAGGAGGGAATTCGGGACGGCTCGCGCCGCGCCGGAGCAGAACGGACCGTTGCTCCAACCGGCCAGTGGGATAATTGCGCATCATCGGAGCCTCGTCCGATTCCGGATCGGTGAAATATTTGTCGGTCCCGATATCGGCGCCGCCCGTCTCCAGTTCCGCGCATTCGGGATACCGCGAAGCCGGGTAGAGCGCGCAATTTCGCGGATTGAGGTACATGAACTTGGAATAGACATCCTTCGGATGATGCCACTTCCTGTGATGGACGCTCGAACCGCCGGCCAGAATAATGGCGCGCGCCTCGGCATGCGTAGGCTGGACGCGCGGAACGGCGGCGGCAAGCGAGGCGCTGCAGCAAAGCAGAATAATTGTCGAGGTCCAGCGTAAGAGCATATCTTTCCGGTAATCGGCGCGAGTAGCAATTGCCTCGCGATGGGTCCGTTACAGAAATCCTTTATAAAACAGAATGTTTACACGCCCAATGGTAATATTGCTGTAACTTTTCGCACCAGCATTACCAGCTTTGTGAATGGATCAAAACAGGACTTATCTGCAAAGCCGGTTTTGTACAGAATAGGTAACTACCCATCTTCACTCATCAGATGGAAGATATTAGGATTAATTCTAATCGGCTCAAAAGATTTAAGACGATATTGGAGCGGAAAACAGGCACCATTTCCACAATATATGCGCATTTTTGCAATTTCGTCGACAAGCCGAGGACGAGCAACAGAAAATACTGCAACTTTTGATTGTGTATTGTTGTCGAAATATGAAAAGGGCGGAGGTTAATGATCTCCCGCCCGAATCACGTAGAAGCCTGTGATTCAGTACGCGACTTGCAATTCAAGGCGTGCGCCCCATCCATCGTCGCGATTTTATTGATGGTATGGAACGACTCTGCGGTCACAAGGAAATATTGACCGATTGTACCAATATGAGTCGATTGGCCCAATTTTTATAGAAATCATGTAGGCGATTTACGGCGGAGTCTTGAGCAAGAATAAGGCACATCCTCCCTCTTGCAGGAATGAACGGGAACAAGCCATAATTATCGTAAAATTATGCAGACTTGAAATCTGTTTTGCCCTGAAAAACGCACGAAAAATCGCCCGGACGACGTATGGTTATTGGAAAATTTTGCACGTATATGTCATGGGATCGCTACTGCGGTGAGACGTCGCCCGATAATTGGCGCATATCGGCTTTATAAGCTGCGCCAACAGGCTTAAATAAGCTTCAACTGCGGCTGCAAATTCACGGATTGATGACATGATTGCCGAATTCGGCCATTTCGCTCTGATTCTTGCTTTCACACTCAGCATGGCGCAATCGTCCGTGCCGCTTTTCGGTGCGTATCATGGCGACCATAGGCTGATGCAGTTCGGCTCCTCGGCCGCGATCGGGCAGTTGCTCTTTATCGCTATTGCATTCGCGGCATTGACCCACGCCTATGTCACCTCGGATTTCTCGCTGCTTAATGTCGCGGAGAATTCCAACTCCGCCATGCCGCTGATCTACCGGATCACCGCGACGTGGGGAAATCATGAAGGCTCGATGCTTCTGTGGGTTCTGATCCTCTCAGTGTTCGGCAGCGCGGTCGCGGTCTTCGGCAACAATCTCCCGGCAACGTTGAAAGCACGTGTGCTGAGCATTCAGGGTATGATCGGCGCGGGATTTCTCGCCTTTATCCTGTTCACGTCCAATCCATTCTGGCGCATCTTTCCCGCTCCCGCTAACGGGCAGGAACTCAATCCTCTCCTGCAGGACATCGGTCTCGCGATCCATCCGCCGTTTCTCTATCTCGGCTATGTCGGCTTTTCGATGGCCTTTTCTTTCTCCGTCGCCGCACTGATCGAAGGCCGTATCGACGCGGCCTGGGCGCGCTGGGTGCGCCCCTGGGTTCTGGCGGCATGGTGTTTATTGACCATCGGCATCACGCTAGGCAGCTTCTGGGCCTATTACGAACTTGGCTGGGGCGGCTGGTGGTTCTGGGATCCAGTTGAGAACGCATCCTTCATGCCGTGGCTCGCGGGGACGGCGCTCCTGCACTCGGCTCTCGTCATGGAGCGGCGGCAATCGCTGGTCAACTGGACCATTCTGCTCGGCATCATCACCTTTTCACTCAGCCTGATCGGCACATTCCTCGTACGCTCCGGCATCATCACGAGCGTGCATTCTTTCGCAATGGACCCCGAACGCGGCGTCTTCGTGCTTGGCCTGCTGGCTATCGCAACAGGTGGTGCACTTGCGCTCTATGCCTGGCGGGCGCCCATGATCCGGCAAAGTACGCCATTTACTGCCATCAGCCGCGAAAGCAGCCTTGTACTCAACAACGTCATACTGGTATCTGCGGCCGCAACGGTCATGCTCGGCACCTTCTATCCGCTGCTGATCGAGGTGATGACCAATGACAAAATTTCCGTCGGCGCGCCCTTCTACAATCTGACCTTCGTGCCGATGATGATCCCGCTTCTGGCGGTCCTCGTCGTCGGCCCCATGCTGAAATGGAAGCGCGACCGGATCGGCGAGGCGCTCGGCAAGCTGAAAGGTGCTGCAATCGTCACTGCCATCAGCGCGCTGATCATTCTGGCGGCAACGCTCGGCAAGCACATCTTTGCAGCGTTGGCGCTCGGGCTGGCACTATGGGTGATCATAGGCTCGATAGCCGTGCTGGCTCACCGGATCAAGCTGTTTACGGTCCCGTTTTCGCGAAGCTGGGAGATAGCGCTGAACACGCCACGGTCCGTTTACGGATTGATCCTCGCCCATGCCGGGCTGGGGCTTGCCGCTGCGGGCATTACTGTCATGTCCGCATGGCAGCATGAAGAACTGCAGGCGCTCAAGGTTGGCGGGCAGATCGATCTCGGCGCCTATCAGATCACGCTCGATTCAGTCACCGAGCCGCGCGGCCCCAATTATGAAACCGAGAGGGCGACGTTCAGCGTAACCTCCGGAGGCGATCCGGTCACGACGCTGTTTTCCGAGCGCCGTTTCTATCCGGTTCGCGGCACGCAAACCACCGAAGCCGGCATCTATTCCAATGGTCTTGCAAATGTTTATCTGGCAATCGGTGAAAGGAACGACGCGGGCGAGTGGACCGTTCGAGCCTATTACCATCCCGGCGCACCGTGGATCTGGCTTGGGCCGCTGATCATGGCTCTGGGCGGCTTCGTTTCGCTGTCCGACAGGCGTCTGCGTGTCGGCATGCCGCAGCGGAGGAAAGTTGCTGCTGCATTGGCGCCCGCCGAATAGGAGTTACCACACATGACGCTCCGCAAGCTGTTCGCCATACCGCTGCTCATTGTGCTCTTCGCGATGCCTGCGCATGCCGTCGAGCCCGATGAAGTGCTGGGCGATCCGGCGCTGGAAGCCCGCGCCCGCGATCTCAGCAAGATCCTGCGTTGCGTCGTCTGCCAGAACCAGTCGATCGACGATTCCCATGCCGATCTGGCGAAGGACCTGCGTGTCTTGCTCCGTGAACGTCTGAAGGCAGGCGATACGGATGACGAGGCCATAGACTACATCGTGGCCCGCTACGGAAACTTCGTGCTGCTGAAACCGCCGATGCAACTCAGTACACTGCTTTTATGGTTCGGCCCGCTGCTGATCTTTCTGCTCGCGGGATTCCTCTATTGGACATTGATACACCGCAAATCCGGAACAAATGTCGATGAGACGGCTCCATCGCCACTCAGCGCAGAAGAACGCCGCGAATTGCAGGACATTCTCGGGAAGGGTTAATCACCATGATGCTCGGAATATTGCTGGTTGTCCTCGCCATCCTGGCTGCTGTCGTCGTTGCCGCTCCTTTTCTGCGGCGCAGACCGGCCGCATCAGGAGACGATAAAGGCGTCGAAGTCTACAAGGACCAGCTCGCAGAAATAGAGCGGGATCTCGAACAGGGCGCGATCGGCAAAGAGGAAGCGGACCTTGCCCGCGTGGAGATCGAGCGTCGTATTCTGAACGCCGGACAGGCCAAGGACGGCGAAGACAAATCGCTCGGCATCAACTGGCATTACCGCATCGTGACCGGCGTGGCGGCCATCGTCGTGCTCGGATCGGTCGGGATTTACGCTGTGGTCGGCCATGCCAACCGCTTCTTTGCACAACAGGCGCGCAATGAATCCGCCTCGCCAACCATGGCTCAAGCCGGATCGCAGACCGCGGCAACGGAGCAGCAACAGCTCGCACAGGTCGATACGATGATCAAGCGGCTTCAGGATCGGCTCGCGTCCAATCCGGAAGACGCCGACGGATGGCGCGTTCTCGGCTGGTCCTATTATAATATGGGGGCTTACAGCAAATCCGTAGACGCCTATAAACGCGCCACCGAACTCCAGAAAGATAATGCGATGGTTCGCTCTCTTCTTGGTGAGGCGATGGTCCAACAGTCTGGCGGCAAGGTCACGGATGAGGCGTTGGCGGAATTCGAGCGGGTACTGGCGCTCAACGCCAATGACGAGCGCGCACGCTTCTTCAAGGGGATGGCGCAACTCCAGAAAGGCAATCCGCAAGGTGCAGTCGACGAATGGCTGGCGCTCTATGAAATCGCGCCGAAAGACGCTGAATGGGCCGGTGATCTGCGCAACCAGATCGAGACTGTCGCCAAGGAGAACAAGATCGACGTCAGCGCGCGTCTGAAGCAGTCGGCCGAAACCAAGACAGCATCGACTGAGGCACCGGCGAATGCCGAGCAGCGCGGCCCGACGGCTGAGGACGTTCAGAATGCAAAGCAGATGGCGCCGGAAGACCAGAACGCCATGGTTCGCGGCATGGTCAAAGGTCTTGCTGCGAGGCTGGAAGGCTCACCGGACGATCCGCAAGGCTGGATCATGCTGATGCGCTCACACATGGTGCTGAATGAACAGGACAAGGCGCAGGCGGCCTTGGAGCGGGCGACCAAGGCTCTGGCCGATTCGCCGGAGACACTGAAGCAGATCGCCGACGCCGCAAAGGTCATGGGACTGTCGGTTAGCAACCCGTGAGCCGAAATGTGATTTAACATAGAGCGGGCCGATCTGCATGAGTTTGGCCGGGATCAGTCGCTCCGTGTGCCATCTGAGCAGTTCGGGCTCAACCGCCGTAATCTTCGTCGCTGACCTTTTCCATCCAATTGACAGTCTTGCCATTCAGCTGCTCGTGGATAGCAATATGCGTCATGGCGGTGGTCGGCGAGGCGCCGTGCCAATGTTTCTCACCCGGCGGGAACCAGATTACGTCGCCCGGCCGGATTTCCTCGACCGCCCCGCCCTCACACTGCGCAAGACCGAGACCTGCCGTCACGATCAGCGTTTGCCCCAGCGGATGGGTATGCCAGGCGGTACGCGCACACGGTTCGAAGGTGACGATAGCACCGGCGGCCCGGGCCGGTTCGGATGCCTGAAATAGCGGGTCCACACGAACCTCGCCTGTAAACCAGTCCTCCGGTCCCTTGCCGGAAGGCCGCGCGCCATTTCTGCTGATGTCCATTGCTCAGTTCACTCCCTATTGCTGCTGTTAATGGAGCTGTTGAATTTGACATTTGAGGATGAATCTGGCCGCCACTGGGCTCAGACTCAAATGTCAAATTCGCTCCACTAAGGACTTTGATCCCTCTAACCACAATGTAGTTGATACGGCAGCTTTGGATAATCCCTCTCACAAATTGCCAAACCAGGAACCCCGTTTTCAGCGGTGGGCCAATCGTAAAAAAAGCGTTTGCGTGGTCATATAATATTACTATAATACTTTTGCGTCGAACCGGACCGCTAATACATGATGAGCGTCCGGTCATAATATTGGGAGGAAATCTAATGAGTTTGAGGAGCACCCTCGCTAGTGCGGCGTTTGCCGTGTCCGCACTGATGGCCAGCACGTCTTTTGCCCAGACAATCGGATTCTCGCAGGTGGGGTCCGAGGGCGATTGGCGTCCGGCTTTTTCCGCTAACATGCAGGAATCCGCCAAAGAATATGGCGTTGACCTGAAATTCGCGAATGCGCAAGGCAAACAGGAAGAACAGCTCCGCGCCGTGCGCGCGTTCATCGCCCAAGGCGTTGACGCGATCATCATCGCGCCCGTCGTCGTAACGGGTTGGGACCAAGTGCTTAAGGAAGCCAAGGAAGCCAGCATTCCGGTCTTCCTTGTGGACCGCGACGTGGATGTCGAAGATAAGTCGCTGTACGTGACGCGCATCTCCGCCGACTTCAACCTCGAAGGCAAGCTGGCCGGCGCATGGCTCGCAGCCGCATCGAAGGGAAGTTGCAAGATCGTCGAGCTTCAGGGCACAACCGGATCTGCTCCGGCCATCGAGCGCAAAAAGGGCTTTGAGGCAGTCATCGACCAATTCCCGGCGATGGAAATCGTCAATACGCAGTCCGGTGATTTTACCACCGAGGGCGGCAAGAAGGTCATGGAAGCCTTCATCAAATCAACCAACAACCTCGAAGGCATCTGCGCGTCCTTCGCACATAACGACAATATGCAGCTTGGCGCCATTCAGGCGATGAAGGAAGCCGGTCTGAAGCCAGGCAAGGACGTCTTGATGGTGTCGGTTGACTATGTTCCGGCAATGAAGGACGCACTCGCCAAGGGTGAGGCCAATGCTTCGGTCGAGCTGCGTTCGGCAGTTGGCAAGTTCATCTATCCGGTGATCCTGGATTACCTGAAGAGCCCGAAAGAACTCGACAAGTGGATCGTGATTCCGTCCGATCTTCACACGGCGGGTTAAGCACGACTTCAGTCGAAGCATGAATAACGGCTGGCGCCACTTGGAGCGGGATGAGGAAAAGTGTGAACGGTTTTCCACGTCAATCATCCCGCTCTAAATCATTGAACTGGATCACTGTTCATGAATTTGGATGTCACAATCCAAATTCATCGTGATCCACGGGGCGCCATTGCATGCCGCTCAATGCGGGTGCAATACTGTCTCATGCCCTAGTTGTGAAAAATTTCGATGACCACGCGAGCCACAATTGTCCCCCGCGTTGAGATGCGCGCGATCCGGAAGGCTTTCCCCGGGGTGCGCGCGCTCGATGACGTCGATTTCACGCTCTATCCCGGTGAAATTCATGCCTTGCTCGGAGAAAATGGCGCGGGCAAGTCGACCTTGATCAAAATCCTGACCGGCGCGCTGGAACGCGATAGCGGAGACATTTCGCTTGAAGGCCAATCGGTCAATTTCAGCACGACGGGCGAGGCGCAGGCGGCAGGCATTTCCACGGTGTATCAGGAAGTGAATCTGATCCCGGCTATGTCCGTGACGAAAAATCTGACGCTGGAGAGGACTGGCGGCCGATGGGGTGTCGTCTCGTGGCGCAAGGCGCGCGAGGAGGCACGCGAAAAGCTCAAACGTCTCAATCTCGATATTGATATGGAGCAGCCGGTCGGTTCTTACTCCGTCGCCGTCCAGCAGCTTGTGGCCGTCGCCCGTGCGCTGGATAAGGATACCAAGGTGCTTGTCCTTGATGAGCCGACGGCGAGTCTCGATGCCCACGAAACGGCGACGCTCTTCGAAATTCTCCGTGACCTGAAATCCCGCGGGATCGCAATCGTATTCATTACGCATTTCATCGATCAGGTCTATGAGATCGCTGACCGGATTTCCGTTCTGCGCAATGGCAGGCATGTCGGCACCGGGCTTGCGACGGAGATCTCGCGTCATGACCTGATTTCAATGATGATCGGCCGCGAACTTGGCGAGGTCGAAGCCGCTTTTGCGGAAAAGGCTCCCGCAAAGCCGGGAGCGGAAAAGGTCGTGGCGAAAGGCGTGGGACGCACACGGACGATCAAGCCATTCGACCTGACGCTTCACGCTGGGGAAGTCGTCGGTTTGGCCGGTCTTTTGGGCTCCGGGCGCACGGAAACGGCCAAACTGATCTTCGGCGCGATCCAGCATGACAGCGGAACACTGGAGGTTGACGGCAAGATCATCGGGGCAAACTCGCCGCGCCGCTCGCTCGCCGCCGGCATCGCATTCTGTCCGGAGGACCGCAAGGCCGAAGGGCTGGTGGGTGACTTAAGCATTCGTGAAAACATTATTCTGTCGATGCAGGCAAAGGACGGCTGGTTCCGGCAGGTGCCGCGCAAGGAGCAGGAGCGTATCGCCGCGGAAATGATCAAGGCGCTCGCCATCGCCACGCCGGATGCCGAAAAGCCGGTCAAGCAACTCTCCGGCGGCAATCAGCAAAAGGTCGTGCTCGCACGCGCCCTGGCCTCAAGGCCCGGCGTTTTGCTGCTCGACGAACCGACCCGCGGGATTGACGTCGGCGCGCATGCCGAGATCATTATGCTGATCCGCAAGCTTTGCGAGCAGGGCCTGGCCTTGCTGGTCGCCTCATCCGAACTCGACGAAGTCGTCATCACTGCCGACCGGGTCGCTGTTCTGCGCGACCGCGAAAAAATCGGTGAGATCGCGGGCAACCAGATCAACCGTGATAATATCGTCCATATGATTGCGGGGGAAGATGACCGTCAGCAGTGACATGCGCGGGAAAATATCCGCCGAAAGCGAATTGCATGGAAAGACAGCGCCCGGCAGCGACACGAATCCGGGCAACTGGTTCCAGACCTTGCGGCAACACCGTGCGACATGGCCCTTGCTGGCCCTCGCCCTGATCCTGATCATCGACGGCATCATCGTTCCGAATTTCTTTGCAATCCGGATCGTCGAGGGACGCCTGTTCGGCAATCTGATAGACATTCTCTATCGCGCCGTTCCGACCGCTCTCGTCGCGCTCGGTATGGCACTGGTGATCGGCACGAAGGGGATCGACCTTTCGGTGGGCTCGATCATAGCGATCTGCGGCGCAATCATCGCCTGGCGTATTCACGAAGGCGATCCACATATTGTCATTCTCTTCATGTCTCTTGCGGCAGGTGTCGCCTGCGGTGTTTGGAATGGCTTTCTGGTGGCGGGGCTCGGTGTCCAGCCTATTATCGCAACGCTCATTCTCATGGTGTCGGGGCGCGGTGTCGGACTGCTCATCAATCTTCTCTATGGCGGCACTGACCCAAGTTTCGAAAGCGCGCTCCTGCAGGGCCTGAGTACCGGAAGTATCTATTTCATTCCAACCCGCCTGATCCTCGCAGCCGCTATCTTTTTTGCTTTGTGGCTGCTCATTCGCCGGACAGCGCTCGGGCTGTTCATCGAAGCTGTGGGCGGCAATGCTGCCGCGTCCAATCTCGCCGGTGTCCATTCGCGGCTGATCATCTTCATTGCCTATGTGTTCTGCGGCCTGCTTGCGGCCTGGGCCGGCGTTATCCTGACCGCCGACACGCATACATCGGATCCCGTTTCAGTTGCGCTCTATATCGAGCTGGATGCGATCCTTGCTGTCGTCATCGGCGGAGGATCGCTCAGCGGGGGACGTATCTATCTTGGAATGACGGTCATCGGAGCGCTGGTCATTCAGGCGCTGACCACCTCCATTCTCATCTCGGGCCTGCCCCCTGAATATAACCTCGTCATCAAGGCGCTTGTCGTGCTGCTCGTTCTGTTCCTGCAATCGGACAATGCGAGAAGGTCAATCCAGAGACTGATTTTCAGAGGCGTGCGATGAACACGAGATATCTGCCGCTTATCGTAACCATAACGGTCTTCGTCGCGCTCTTCGTTGTTGGCGGCATGATGTACCGCAACTTCCTTTCGACGCTGGTACTCGGTAACATTCTGGCCGATAACGCTTTTATCATCATTGCCGCGATTGGCGTGACATTTGTGATCCTCTCGGGAGGCATCGACCTTTCGATCGGCTCGATGATCGGCTTTGTCGGCGTGTGCATGGCCGTGCTCGACAGCATGGGCTGGCATCCGCTGGCAACGGCGGCGCTGATGATCTGCTTCGGTATCATGTTCGGCGCGCTGCAAGGTTACATCATCGACTTCTGCGAAATCCAACCCTTCATCGTCACGCTTGCGGGGCTGTTCCTGCTGCGCGGCCTGTGTTTCATGGTCACGCTGGATTCCGTCCCGATTCGTCACGACTTCGTCGACCTATACGCATCGGCGCGCATTCCGCTGCCGGGACGCGGTGTGCTGCGAAGTTCGGCCATCGTGATGCTGGTCAGCCTTGCGCTGGCAATTTTCATCTCGCACTTCACGCGTTTCGGCACGAATGTCTATGCCATCGGCGGCGACCGTGAATCCGCGCGGCTCATGGGCGTGAACATCCGCAAAACGACCGTGATGGTCTACGCGTTGGGCGGTTTTTACAGTGCGCTTGCCGGTGTTGTCTATGCGCTCTATACCTCTTCCGGCTATCCGCTGGCGGGCAATACGCTGGAACTTTCAGCCATCGCGGCTGTCGTACTGGGGGGCACGTTATTAACCGGTGGTGTGGGAATGGTGGCCGGAACGCTTTTCGGCGGCATGATTCTCGGGTTAATCTCCACACTCATTATTTTTAACGGTTCGCTCAACAGCGCATGGATCATGATCAGCAGCGGCGTCCTGCTCTTCGTATTTATCGTGCTTCATCGTTTCCTCGTCAGTTCGTTCGATATTGGCGGGAAAGCATGACAGCCTCGGATTCTAAATGACAGACAAAAGGCCAATTCAGAAAAGCCTCGCACAGCAGCCCGAATCCAGTGGCTCAGACCGTATTTTTTCGCTCGCTACCCCGCTGGAGATTGGAGCCAATATCGTCAACAGCATCGGGCGGGATATTGTGAGCGGCAAATTTGAGCCGGACACACGCCTTCCTGACGAGGCGTCCATGCTCAAGCGCTATTCGGTTTCCAGGACCGCGCTGAGAGAAGCCTATAGCAAGCTCGCCGCCAAGGGCCTCATCATCGCCCGCCCCAAGGTCGGCACAAGTGTCCGCCCGCACGCCTTCTGGAACATGCTCGATTCCGAGGTTCTGGGCTGGCACCTGCAAACGAAACCCGCAGGCGAGATCGCCCGGGAACTCTACACTTTGCGCCGGATGGTGGAACCCGCCACAGCCGCACTGGCGGCGCAAATGCGCACCGAGGACGATCTCCGCAAGATTGAGATTGCCTTCGGAGACATGAACGCAACCTCCATGGATGAAAGCGAGCTTATCGAGGCCGATCTTCGCTTTCACGTCGAGATCCTGTTCGCGACCGGAAACCATTTCATAGGAGCGTTCAGTGCGCTCATTCACGCGGCCATGATGACCACGTTCAAGCTGAGCTGGCGCGGCGCCGCCGCAGTGTTAATCAAGGAGGAACGCCTGCTTCAGCACGGCGAAGTTCTTGAAGCGATCAGGCAGCAGAATCCCGAACTCGCCAAGAAGCGTATGGAAGCCCTGCTCGATGCATCCATAAATGACGTAACCGAAGCCATTGAAGCCGGGGCTTGAAGGGGCTGACATCACAATTTTCGCCGAACCCATCTGTCAGACTGTTGCCCCTATGGCAAACACCGGAGATCACTCCAACCGATCGCTTCCTGTATAGAAATCCTTGCGGAAACCGGCAGTAATGAAGACCTCCGTATCGCGTGTTTCGGTCGTCTCCTCGGTGCGCCAACTCCATCTCGTGCCAACTTCGAGCTCGAGATTGAGATCTTTGGTCCAGAAATAGTCCAGGAGGAGCGATGGCAGGACCGAATATTCTTCCAGATCTACCGTTTCGCCTTCCTGATAGGTGAGCAGCAGACGCGGTGTAATCCGCCAGTCCTCGTTGAACAGGTATCGCGTGCTCAGATCGAGCGCATAATTATTCGATGATTCCAGATCGGAATAGCGCAGGCCCGCCGTCCACAGATCGTCTTTGGTGAGTAGCTCATTTCCGATAAGCTGGAGGGAGTAATAATACTCCGTGCCGGTTGATGGGATCGCGTCGACACCGAAAGAAGCGATGGTTCCGTCAATGTCTACCGCTGTGAAATCCGTATTGAATTGAAGCTTATCGGTGAGCTGGCGTGTGTATCCGATCGAAGCCGACTTATAGGTCGCGGTACGATCAGAGGCGGCCTGTTTGGCATCGGCCAGCGTATTCGCCTGCAAGAACTCATAGAGAGTATCGAATTGCTGGCCCTGGATGGCGTTCCAGGTGCTTAAATAGGGCGATTTACGGTAATCAGCGGCGGCGCGGATGACGGATTTGTCCGGCAGCGTCCAGGAACCGTTGAAGATGGCGGCGTTCAGCTCATTGAAAAAAATGTCGTAATCAACGGTCAGGAAAGCGGATTTTTCCGCATCGGCATAACGGAGCTCGGTCCCGATGGCCCGCCTGTCGATATAGTAATCGTCCCGTTGTTCGATGGCAAAAATGCTGGCATCGAAACCGCCCAGGATCGGGCCAAAACTCGCGGCAACACCATAGAAATACTTGTCGTACTTATAGGGTTCATCCTCGCGCTTCTCGACCGGGGATCCCCCGACAAAACTCAGCTGCATCCATGGCGTGCTCTGCCAGCTGGCAGAGATGCCGTCGAAGCGTCCAAGCACGCCGTCGCCGGAATGTGTCTGGCGGCCAACCCGTGTGTTGAAATCCCAATCCTTGACTGTCGTGTCGAAATAGAGCGCGGCAACGCTGACGAAATCGCCCTCATCGTCATCGAAGCCATGCTCCTCGGTACCGGAAAAACGGAATTTGTTTTTATAGGCGCTATTCCCCCAGGCGGCGAACATATCGACACTTGAGAGAAGCACATTGCGGTGAACGCGATGGTCCTCCGCATCGTCATTCAGGTTGATCGGCAGCGTCGGATCATGAATGACCTGGTAGCTGTCATCGCGGATGTAGAATTCCGATGCGCTTCCAGAAACGGACCAATAGCTTCTGTCGTCCGCAGCCGAGCCAGCGCCGTCCTGTCCCGATCCGCGCAGTTCAACCGGAGCGGCATTCGCCGTTTCGATGCCGGCCAGCCTTTGACGGACGCCCTCCACGCCCGGTGCGTCACCATAGCGGCGCAGATATTCCTCATAGACAGCCTTGGCCTCTGCTGTTTGCTTCTTCTTCTGATAAGCGATACCCAGCAATTCCATCGCATCGGGCCCGTCGGTCCTTTTGAGGATTTCTATCGCGCGGACCAAATCGCCCTGCTTCATAGCGGCACGCGCCTCCCGGAAGCCGCCATCGCCGCCGTTGTTACCGGCAAATCGAGGCATCGCCTCGGACTCAGTAACCCAACCTGATCCAAGCGCATCAATGGCTTGTCCTTCCGGCACCGCTTGCTTGGCGACAACTGTTTCCCGCCGACCAGCTTTCTGGCGCGCAGCTATAGTTTGGCCCTCACCGGTACTTATGACCGTCTCCCAGGCCGAACCGCGGAACACATCCTCCGGTGCACAGGTTTTGTCAGTATTCCCATCGGTCAGGGCAACGAGAATGCTTTGGAAGTCCTTCCCCGGGGCCACATTGAACGTCATGGACTTGCTGAACTGCAGAGAAAGTATTGTGCCTTGCGCTGCGGTGACCTCAAAGATAATCGCTTGCACTGCTGCGGCATTATTCGCAGGCGGCCGGAGCGACTCGCGCCTGGTTATGCTTTCATAGGCCGCCTCTGATGGATCGATCGCCTGGACGCTGATGTTGAGCTGGTTCCCGCGTTCGGTCGGGAAATGGCTGATATACCGAATACGGATATTGAAGTTGATTTTGAGAATGGCGCAGGAGCCCCTCGTCGCAAGCTGATAGTCTGCCAGGATGCGATTGGTCACTGGCTCGGCCTGCACCGAGCCGCCGCTGATGCAGAGGCCGCCGAGCATGACCGCAAGCCCAAATCTCGTAATCCATTGTCTATGGCCGCCCATCAGACGCCCTCTTCCCTCATGCTATCGTCCATTGATATCGTCATGCGATCCACCGGGGCTCAGTCCCAATGCCGTGTGTTGTGGCAGGCGCTACAGTCCCGGGTTGCTTTATTTCCGGTGTGATCCCGCGGCCGCCCCTCCGCAAAAGTGCCGTTGTGACAGGAGGCGCAGTTGGATGTGATGCCGGTGTGATCCATCCGTGTGCCCGAGAAACTCACCGTGCTCCTGTGACAGTTCTCACAAGGTGCAGTCGTCGGCAGATGGCTGCTGTTTTT
>CAYOUP010000042.1:0-14024 GCA_964407125.1 uncultured Hyphomicrobiaceae bacterium
CTCTCCCCACAAGGGAGAGGGATAAAAAGCGGCGGCATCCTGTTTTGCCCTCTCCCGAAGGCGAACGCTTGTCGTTCGCCGTAAAGGCTCACGAGCGAGGAGAGGGCTCCCGCCATAGGTGGGTGGGTGAGGGAGCATAATGCTAAGCAGAGGCGACGGAACAGACTTTCCTTCTGAGCTTCTGCTCTGGCTTTCGCCATCCTTTCCGGTCGGCTCTTTCGCCTACAGCCACGGCCTCGAAAACGAGGTCGCTGAAGGCCGTGTCAAGGACGCGGAGACGCTCACGGGATGGCTCCACATATTAGCAGCACACGGATCATTGCATAATGACCTGATCCTGCTGTCGCTGGCTTATCGTACCGAGGATGCTGTTGCGCTTCACAGTGCTTCTAAGCTTGCCTGTGCACTTCAACCCTCGTCGGAGCGTTCGCAAGAAGCGCTCGTGCAGGGCGAGAATTTCCGTGCTGCCTATCTGGCTGGTTGGATGAGCGGTGATCATCAAAGCCGCTTTGACGAACTTGGCCGCGATGCGCCGGTAACGCTCGCAGTCGCAGTCGCCATTGCCGCCTGTGACCGCAAGCTGCCGCTGCTGCCAACACTCGAAGCTTACGCGCTCGGCTTCCACAGCAATCTCGTATCGGCCGCAATCAGGCTCAATGTCATGGGGCAGTTTGACGGCCAGCGCGTTCTCGCGCGCCTATTGCCGGAGATGCGCGCTGCGGCAAAATCAGCGGAATTTGCAACGGAGGACGATCTCGGCAATGCGGCGCTTGCAGCGGACATCGCATCCATGAAACATGAGACACAGAAAGTAAGGCTATTCCGTTCCTAAGGTCATTTCCATGCTTGCCGCTTCGATCATCGCTGCCGGGTTAACAGTCATATTGTGGGCGCTGGCCGCGCTACACGTATATTGGGGCGATGGCGGGCTCTGGCCGGAAAAGGACGCTATGGCGCTGGCGCGAAGGGTTGTCGGCGCACCAGGCGTTACGAAAATGCCGGGCCGAACCGCGTGTTTCGCCGTAGCGCTTGCCCTCTTCATCGCGGGGCTGTGGCCGCTGGACATTACCGGCATCGTTCCTGTTTTCGTTTCAATCGAACTTTCGTTTCTGGCAGGCTATGTGCTGGCAGCGGTCTTCCTTTTGCGCGGCGTCGCGGCCTATCTACCCGTATTCCGCAGACGTTTTCCTGAAGAGCCATTCGCGACGAATGACCGCCATCTCTATGGTCCGCTCTGTCTTCTGATCGGCGCGGGCATCCTCTTTCTGCTTACCTACTGATGGAGCCGCTCATGACAAGCAATCACGGTCCCCTGCGTGTCGGCATTGGCGGGCCTGTCGGTACCGGCAAGACGACGCTCACGGCGGCGCTATGCAGGGCTCTTGGAGATACGGTCGATATGTGCGTGATCACCAATGATATTTATACGCGCGAGGACGCCGAGGCGCTCGTGCGTGCACAGGTACTTCCTTCGGAGCGGGTGATGGGCGTGGAAACGGGGGGCTGTCCGCATACCGCGATCCGCGAGGACTGCTCGATCAATCTAACGGCCATCGCCGAGATGCGGTCCAAATTCCCCGGCATGGAACTAGTCCTGATCGAGTCCGGTGGCGATAATCTCGCAGCGACCTTTTCGCCCGATCTCGCCGATCTGACGATCTACGTCATCGATGTCGCGCAGGGCGGTGATATTCCGCGCAAGGGCGGCCCGGGCATTACGCGCTCGGACCTTCTGGTGATCAACAAGACCGATCTTGCGCCCCATGTCGGCGTCGATCTGGATCAGATGCATGCCGATTCAATGCGGGCGCGGGGCGACAAGCCGTTCGTTTTCGCAAATCTCAATCGCGGTGACGGGGTTGAGCAGATCGTGGCCTTCCTGACGCAGCAGGGCGGTCTTGGGCTGCCGCATTGAGCCCACAGTAAACTGCTCCTGATCAATTCCCCAGAATCTGGCTGAGAAACAATTTCGTCCTGTCGCTCTGCGGATTGTTGAAGAAACCTTCCGGGTCCTGAATTTCGACGATCTGACCCGCATCCATGAAGACGACGCGGTCGGCGACCTGGCGGGCGAAGCCCATTTCGTGAGTGACGACAAGCATGGTCATGCCGCTCTGCGCCAGATCGACCATAACGTCGAGAACTTCAGAAATCATTTCAGGGTCGAGCGCGGAGGTCGGTTCGTCGAAAAGCATCACGCGCGGGTTCATGCAGAGCGAACGGGCGATGGCGACGCGCTGCTGCTGGCCGCCAGAAAGCTGGCCGGGATATTTATCCGCCTGCTCGGGAATACGAACACGCTTGAGATATTCACGCGCGGTGTCTTCGGCCTCGCGGCGGGCGATCTTGCGTACCCAGACCGGAGCCAGCACGCAGTTTTCCAAAACTGTCAGATGTGGAAACAGATTAAAGTGCTGAAACACCATGCCGACATCGCGACGGATTTCCTCGATATTCTTGACGTCTTCGTTCAGCTCGATGCCGTCGACAATGATCGAGCCTTCCTGATGGGTCTCCAGCCTGTTGATGCAGCGGATCAGCGTCGACTTGCCTGAGCCGGACGGCCCACAAATCACAATGCGTTCGCCGCGCCCGACACTCAGGTTGATGTCCTTGAGGACGTGGAAATCAACATACCATTTGTTCAACCCGCTGATCTCGATCATCGGGCTGCTGTCGGCGGCGTTCGTGGCCGCACCTTCGCCTGTCACCCGATCCTGCTCCGTCATGGCCATGATAATTGCGTCCTTATCGTTTCGATCTATCGAGCCTGCGTTCGACAGAGTGGCTGTAGCGCGACATGCTGTATGTGCAGATCCAGAAAATGAATGCTGCAAATATCAGCGCCTCAATATCGTAGCCCTTCCACTCGAAAGCGCGGCTCGCATTCTGTGCTGAATTCAGAATATCAAGAAGGCCGATAATCGCGACAAGCGATGTGTCCTTGAACAGCGAAATGAATGTGTTCACGATGCCGGGGATCGAGATCTTGAGTGATTGCGGCAGGACAATCATGCTCATTTTTTTCCAGTAGCTGAGCCCTAGCGCGTCAGCAGCCTCGAACTGCCCCTTCGGGATTGCCTGCAAACCGCCACGCACGACCTCTGCGGCGTAAGCGGCTTCGAACAGGGTAATGGCGATCATCGCGCGCACCACCTTGTTGAATTCGACTCCCGACGGGAAAAACAGCGGCAGCATCACCGAGGACATGAAGAGCACGGTAATAAGCGGTGCGCCGCGCCAGAATTCAATATAGGAAACCGACAGCGTACGGATAACCGGCAGTTCCGACCGCCGGCCAAGGGCGAGTACGATACCAATCGGGAGCGAGGCGGCAATCCCGATATAGGCCAGCGAGATATTCAGCATGAAGCCGCCCCATTCATTTGTGTGGGCGGCAGGCAACCCAAATAGCGAGCCTTCGATCAGCGTATAGGCAAAGACCGGGAAACCGAACAGGGCGAAAATCCCGACTTCGCGCTTATTGGGCGTTACGGGCATCACTAGCCATGCAATCATGCCGCCGAGAACGGCGAACACAGTGACTGGACGCCAGAGCTGATCCGGATTGGCGGAGAAAAACAGACCGAAAATGAGCTGATCAAACCGGACCTTTATGAAAGTCCAGCAGGCGCCGCCAGGATTTGCATCGCATACGGTACGGTCCGTGCCGGAAACATTGGCATCGATGATGACCCAATTGATGATCGGCGGGACGAGAACATAAAGCATATAGATGCAGACAAGCGTGATCAGCGTGTTCGTAACCGAACCGAAAAATCGCTCCTGAATCCACTGCAACGGTCCGCCTACGCGCCGCGGCGGCGGACGGTTTTCTATCGTTTCAAAGATAATCGCTTCAGCCATCGGTTATCTTTCCACCATTTGCACGCGTTTGTTGTACCAATTCAGAATGACCGACGTTGTCAGGCTCAGTCCGATATAGACACCGAAGGTGATCGCCATGATCACGAGCGCTTGTCCAGTTTGATTGAGTGCTGTCCCGGCCCAGATGCTGACCAGTTCCTCATAGGCAACGGCGGTCGCCAGCGAGGAGTTTTTCGTCAGATTGAGATACTGGTTGATCGTGGGCGGAATCATCACGCGCAGCGCCTGCGGAATGATAACGAGCTGCAGCATCTTTGCGCGAGGCAAGCCAAGCGACTCCGATGCTTCCGTCTGCCCATGCGGCACGGAGCTGATGGCACCACGTACTTCTTCCGCGATGAATGCGCCGGTATAGGTCGTGAGCGCGAACCAAAGAGCAAAAAGCGGAAGCGGTAATTGCATGCCGCCGTTCAGATTGAAGCGCCCGAGTTCGGGGATTTCAAATCGCAGTGGCGCGTCGAAAAGCAGAAAGACGACAGCGATCAACCCGGCAATCGTCAACAAACCGTAAACTCTGCCGGGCGGACGCTGTCCAGTATCGTACTGCTTCTTTTTTGCCCAGCGGACGAACATGATGTAGGAAACGATACCGAGGATGATCGCGATACCCAGCGCCCAAATGCCGATGCCTTCCCCGAGCACCGGCTTTGGCAAATACAGACCGCGGTTATTGAGAAATACACCACTGGCCAGATCGAAGCTTTCGCGCGGCAGCGGAAAAAGCGGGAGAAATACCGCAAAATACCAGAACATGATTTGCAAAAGCAGCGGGATGTTCCGGAATGTTTCAATATAGATCAGCGCGAAACGCGATAATAGATAGTTCGGCGAGAGCCGCATGACACCGATGATGAAACCGACAGTTGTCGCGCCGATAATTCCCAGCACACTGACGATGATCGTGTTCTGGAGACCGATGAAAAAGACGGTCCAGTAGGTGCTTTCACCGAGTTTGAACTCAATGAAAGGCGAAAACCCGACCGCGAACGGCGCAACCTGATTAAAGAAGTCGAAACCGGTCTGGATGCCGCGATCACGCAGATTGGTGATCGTGTTTTCGAAAATTGTGTAAAGCGCCCACACGACCAGGATGGCGGCGGCGGCTTGAGTAGCGATACCGCGAACAACAGGGTTACGGTAGAATGGGATGCTGGTTTTCGAACTCAAGGGCGGTCTCGCATCGGTTACAAATCAATCAATGAACGATTGAAAACGGCGCCCGGATTACCGGACGCCGCTTCCTTTTACCGATTAGCGGACTGGCGGAGCGTACAGAACGCCGCCCTTGTTCCACAATGCGTTGACGCTGCCTTCGCGCTCAAGACCCAGCGGGGTTATGTTGCGCTGATACATTTCGTCGTAATTGCCGACAGCCTTGATGGCATTGAGGGCCCAGTCGTTGGACAAGCCAAGATGCTCGCCCATCGTGTCTTCCGTACCAAGCAGACGCTTGATGTTCGGATTGTCGCTGCTGGCCTTCATGTCATCCGCATTTGCTGAGGAGACGCCAAGCTCATCGGCGTTGATCAGAGCGAAAAGTGTCCATCGGACAATGTTTGCCCACTGATCATCGCCCTGGCGAACGGCCGGGCCAAGCGGCTCTTTGGAGATCGTTTCCGGCAGGATCGTCGCACCCGTGGGATCCTTAAGCTCACTACGGATAGCCGCGAGCTGAGATTTATCCGATGTCAACACGTCGCAGGATCCGCCGTCGAAACCTTCGCGGGTTTGAACGGAGGTGTCGTAGACAACCGGCGTGAACTCCATACCGTTAGAACGGAAGTAGTCAGCCAGATTCAACTCGGTCGTCGTACCGGCCTGAACGCAAACGGTCGCGCCGCTCAGTTCCTTGGCGCTTTTCACCCCAAGACTGTTTTTGACCAGGAAGCCCTGACCGTCGATGTAGTTATAATAAGTAAAGTTGATGCCCAGTGTCGCGTCGCGTGTCAGCGTATGGGTCGTGTTACGTGACAGGACGTCGATTTCGCCGGAACTCAGTGCCGTGAAGCGTTCCTTGGCGGTCAGGTTAGTAAATGTAACCTTCGACTTGTCGCCGAAAATTGCAGCGGCCAATGCATAGCAGACATCCGCGTCGATGCCGGTCATCTCACCTGCATCGTTCGGCGCAGAGAAGCCGGGTAGTCCACCGGCAACGCCGCATTTCAGATTGCCGCGTGCTTTTACATCATCCAGCGTCGCGCCCATTGCCGGCAGAGCCGCAAGCGCAAGCACCGCAAATGCACTTGAGACGAGTGATAATTTTCCCATGTGTACCTTCCCGATAAAAGTGTTCAACGTCAGCAAGATAAGCACAAAGCGTGCCATGCCCGCTACGCTACCAAATGATATGCCAATTAGACAATGCAGCTATGCAAAAAATATTATACTGGTTGAATAATGCGAATTTTACAAACGGGAGTGGTGCTCAGCATCCAGACGAATGCCTATACGTCTTTCAGCCACTTACGATTGGGAAGACTATTCTGAAAAGCGCGCTGCGAATTTGCCTGGCCCGCGGGTGATGCGGTGCCAATATGTCTCATGGTTCTTTAATAATCACCATGACGTAGCCGATTTTCGACGAGAGATTAACATTTTCCAGCAATCCCTCGCCAGTATCTTCGGTGTCGATCAGCGCTTCGTTGTCTTTCCGATCGGCGCGTTTTTTTGGTTTCTGCCAGACTTTCAGAGCGGCGGGCTTTCGGTCGGAATTGGAAGCGCCGCTCTGATTGCTTGTCCGATGCCCTAGACGTAGCGGTTGACGATGTTCTCAAGCATTTCCTGGCGTCCGGATTTCGGCTGAGGGGTTATGTTGTTGTTAACGACATGATCCGAAATCTGTTCCAGAGTCATCGCACCTGACAGAATGTCCTGGCCAAGCTGGCCCGACCACCCGCTGTAACGATCTTCGACAAAGCTGTCCAACGCCCTATCCTCGATCATCTTGGCTGCCGCGATCAGACCGCGTGCGCAGACATCCATGCCGCCAATATGCGCATGGAACAGATCGTCCGGCTCGATGGACTGGCGGCGGATCTTGGCGTCGAAATTGACCCCGCCTGTGGTGAAGCCACCATTTTTGTAAATCACATACATTGCGAGCGCGACTTCGGGAACGCTGTTCGGGAACTGGTCCGTATCCCAGCCAAGCTGGGGGTCGCCGCGATTGATGTCGATGCTGCCGAGAATATCGTTCGCGGCGGCATAGGCCAGTTCATGCTCGAAACTGTGCCCGGCGAGCGTCGCGTGGTTGGCCTCGATATTCAGCTTGATCTCGTTTTCCAGCCCGAATTTGCGCAGGAAGGCGTGAACGCTGGCGCAGTCGAAATCATACTGATGCTTGGTCGGTTCATGTGGCTTCGGCTCGATCAGGATTGTTCCCTTGAAACCGATCTTGTGCTTGTGTTCGACGACCAGGTTCATGAAGCGGCCGAACTGCTCCAGCTCACGGCGCATGTCGGTGTTGAGCAGGGTTTCGTAACCTTCGCGACCGCCCCAGAGTACGTAGTTCACACCGCCGAGTTGGTGCGTGACTTCCATGACCTGCTTAACCTGTCCAGCAGCATAGGCAAAAACTTCCGGGTCCGGATTGGTCGCCGCGCCCCCCATAAAGCGGCGATTGCTGAACAGGTTCGCTGTGCCCCAAAGCAGCTTGACGCCGGTACGCGCCATCTCCGCTTCCGCCAGCTCAGCCATATGCAAAAGGTTCTTGTTGCTTTCCGCGAGTGTCTGCCCCTCAGGAGCCATATCGACATCATGGAAACAGTAGAATGGCGCACCGAGCTTTTCGAAGAACTCGAAAGCGGCGCGAAGCTTCTGCTCGGCATGTGCCATTGCATCGGCGGCGCTGGTTGGAGACTCAAGCCAGGGACGCATCAATGTCTGACCACCGAATGGATCACCGCCTGGCCAGCAGAATGTATGCCAGTAGCAGACTGCGAATCTCAGGTGCTCTTCGAGCGTCTTGCCCATGACCTCGCGTTTCGCATCATAATAGTGGAAGGCGAAAGGATTGGTGCTGTCGGGGCCTTCGTAGCGGATCTTGTCGATTGACTTGAAGAACGGTTCGGCAGTGGTGGACATTGTTTTCAGGCTCCAACGAATTCGGATTTCAGGGTCTTGTAAAGGGATTGGAATTTGACTCTTTTTACGGCGTAGGCTTCGGCAAGCCCACGGTCTGGCTCGATCGTCTCCTTAACCGGCGGCACGCGGCAGACATCCGCTGGCGCTTCGCCGGTGACGGCAATTCGGGCAAGTCGCGCCGCGCCATGTGCCGGTCCGACTTCGCCGCCCTCCAGATAACGCAAAGGGCGGTTCAGCGCGGACGCCAGGATCTTGCCCCAGAATGCGCTTTTCGCCCCCTGCCCGATAACGGAGACATTCCCGATTTCGGCTCCGGCTTCAAGCAGCACGTCCTGTCCGTCCGCAAAGGCGAATGCGACACCCTCCATCACCGCCCGCATCAGGCCGGCGGGATTTGTCTCATGAGTAATGCCGAAAAGGACACCTTTTGCGTTCGGATCATTATGCGGCGTGCGTTCGCCGGAAAGATAGGGCAGGAAGATTTCGGATGCCGGTCCATCGGTTTCCGCTTCAGCCCGTGCAATCAGGCTGGCGACATCGGATGCGCCGGTCAGTTTCTGCGCCCAGCCAAGACAACTCGCCGCGCTCAGAAAGACGCTCATCTGGTGCCAGCTATTCGGCACGCAATGGCAAAAGGCATGAACGGTTTTTTCCGGGTTCGGCGAGAATTTCTCGTTGGCGACGAAATAGACACCCGATGTGCCGAGGGAGATGAACGCCTCGCCGGGCGTGATCGCGCCGATGCCCGCTGCGCCGCCTGCATTGTCACCGGCTCCGCCGCACAGGATCGGCGGACTATCGAAGCCAAGTTCGCTGGCGAGATCGGCGCGCATCGTGCCGCCTGCCTCGCTGCCCTCGACGAGTGCGGGCATGTGATCGCGGTTCAGGCCGGAAGCCGCAAGCATGGCGTCGGACCAATCGCGCTTGGCGACATCAAGCCATAACGTGCCCGCCGAATCCGACATGTCTGAGATGAATTCACCTGTCATCCGATAGCGCACATAGTCTTTCGGCAGCAAAACCTTCGCGACTTTCGCAAAAATATCGGGCTCATGATTGGCAACCCAGTTCAGCTTTGGCGCCGTGAAGCCGGGCATGGCAATATTGCCGGTAATGTCGCGGCTGCGCGGTTCGCGGCGTTCGATCTCCGCACATTCGGCTCCCGACCGGCCATCGTTCCACAGGATCGCTGGGCGCAGCACGTTGCCATTTTCGTCCAGAAGCGTTGCGCCGTGCATCTGACCGGCCAGGCCGATACCTTTAACTGCCGCGAACTCCGATGGATGAGCTTGCCGCAATGCCTTCAGAGATGAAAGCGTCGCTTGCCACCAGTCCTCAGGATTCTGCTCGGACCAAAGCGGATGAGGGCGGCTGACTTCGAGCGGAGCGCTCGCAGTGCCCAGAATTTCGTCCTGCCCGTCAAGCAGGATCGATTTGACGCTCGACGTGCCGATGTCGATGCCGATGAACATCGCCGCAATTTCCTCCCGCCCGCCAGAAATATCGTTCCCTGCAGGGCCTCAATCATTTTTCGTTATCTCGAAACTACCGCAGAAGCAGAGCCGCTTCAAACAGTCATAGGCGAGAGGATAAGACTTTTCCATCAAAACAAAAAGCCTGCCGGTGCGGCAGGCTTGAGGTGTGGATACGTCACCGGCTACTTTACGAGCGGACCACCCGGGAGGGGACCGGGAGGGCTGTGAGGCCGCTCAAGGGGCACAGGCGATAGTAGGACCGGAAACGGCATATCCACGGGCCTTCATTTTTCTTTGGGCCGATATTTGGCCGTATGAAAAACACATATGAAGCCGAAATGATTTTTCCAGCCTGATCAACCAGGCGTGATCGAACTTTACGCGGATTTAATCTAACGGCTGGCGCAACACGCGTCCAAACGGACGCGGACACTTGCTCTAGTGGTTCGACCGAAACATTTGCATCCCCGTGCAGCAACCACATTTGCAAATGTTTCGGTCACAAGAACCACTAGCTAAACATATGTTTCTAGTGGAGCTTTTTGAATTTGACATTTGAAGATGAACTTAGCCGCAACCGGGACTCAAATGTCAAATTCGCTCCACTAGTATTCGGCCAACGAAAAGCCGTTGGGCGCAGCTTCGATGACCTGATTGCCGTATTTTTGTACTTCAAGAATCGCGAAGCCGCGCTGCGAGGTTCCGTCCGAACGGAGCCGGAAAAGGCCGTCCACCCCGGAAAATCCATTGGAGCGTGTAAGCTGCTCAGCCGTGTATCGCGAACTGGAGGAATTGTTCGAAAGGGATATTGCAAGGCTAACGGCATCATATCCCAAAGTAGCAAGGCGCAGGGGAACTTCGCCGTAAGTCTCGACATAGCGCTTGGTAAAGTCGGTCCACCCCTTCGGTTCCGGCGCGGGAAACCATGCGCCGACGAGTGCGTCCTCCTTGCCGACGCCCTGATAATCCCAGCCGCTGGTTCCAAGAAGCTGTACGGTTTTGGTGTCGATCTCCGCATAAGGCAGAAGCGGCGCCAAGGCAGGCAGCGTATTGGCGGCTGCGGGGATGAAAAGCGCATCGATCTGCGGTTCCTCACCCTTCGGGACCAGCGCTGCAATTTCCTTGACCGGCTCGATCATACCGTTTGCGTCCTGCGGATATTCCTTTACGGCCAGCACGCTGACATTCATATCCTTGGCGGCAGCAATGAATTTTTCCTGCACGAGACGGCCATAATCCGTCTGCGGGATAAGTGCGGCAAAGCGCGATTTCCCGCGAGACACGGCGAAGGAAATGATGCGGTGAACATCGCTTCCGGCGAGGAAACTCAGCAGGTAAACGCCGTTACCCGCAACTTTCTGATCACTGGAAAATGCGATCATGGGGATATTGGCAGCCTGCGTAATCGGTGATGCCGCCTTCACCTCATTGGCAAAAAGCGGTCCGATCACAAGCTCGACACCTTGCGCCACGGCTTCTTCGGCGGCGCTTTTTGCACCTTCCGGCGTCCCGTGTGTATCCTTCGAGATCAGTTCCACATTCGGATTATCGAAATCGAACAGCGCCAATTCACCAGACTGCTTCAATGCTTTCGCCACATTCTGAGCGTTTCCGCCGCTGAGCGGCAGAAGCATCGCAACCTTGATTGCCGGCCTGTCCGGAGCCTGTTCACCCGGCGCTTCCGCTATCGGCTCGTTTTCCGCCAGCAGGCCCGCGCCGCCGTTTATCGAACAGGCAGCCAGTACGAAGGCACAAATCAGCAGACCGGCCACACGGACAAGATGATGGAATTCAGCCGCCATTATCGAGTCTCTCTGCAGACGCCTTGTCAAGATGTGCTTCCTCTTCTGCCCGCCGTTTGGCGTTTTACCATGTACATCCGGCCTGTGAGAGCATGCGATCTTCCCGAAATCCCATGAGCCAGCATATGATGAATGAGACACAACTATAACAAATCCCGAACCGCCCGGTTCAAAAAACCGCCTAATCCTGGTTGGTGCCAACTTGCCCTTTGGTTAGCGCGGCACTATGGCTACACAATGATTGCGGCAGTCACCCAAAATGACACAAGTTGAAAAGCAAGCCATGTCCGCAAACCGCGAAACAAGCCTAACCGATTCGGTTTGCTCCGCCATAGAGCGCGAACTCGGCAAAAATCTAAAACCCGGCTTATATCTTGTTTCAACGCCAATCGGCAATCTTTCCGACATTACGCTGCGGGCGCTTTGCACCATTGCATCTGCTGATTATGTGCTTTGCGAGGATACACGGCAGACGCTGAAGCTGACCGGTCATTACGGTCTCAATGCGAAGCTTGACGCTTACCATGACCATAACGCCGAACGTCAAAGACCGAAGATCCTGAAATGGCTGGCCGATGGTGCGAGCGTTGCTCTCTTGTCCGACGCTGGCACGCCACTGATTTCCGACCCCGGATTCAAGCTTGTGCGTGAGGCGGCAGCGGCTGGCGTCAATATCACGAGCATACCGGGGCCGTCGGCGGTCCTTGCCGGACTCTCGTCGAGCGGCTTGCCGACCGACAGTTTCCTTTTCGGCGGTTTTCTGCCACCGCGCGCCGTGGCGTCCCGAAAGCGGCTGGAAGCGCTGGCCGCGATTCCGGCAACGATCGTCCTGTTTGAAACCGCCAGCCGCCTCGAACAGACCTTGCAACTTCTGGCGGAGCTTATGCCGGGACGCGACCTCGTCATCGCGAGGGAATTGACCAAACGCTTCGAGGAGATCGTCAGGGCGAAGACCGATGACATGCCGCATCCGACGGAATGGAAAGGCGAGTTCGTGGTCATGATCGGTCCGCCAGTGCAGAAAGAGGCGGATTGGGAGCTTATCGAGGGTGCTTTGGAAGACGCCATGCGTCATGCCAGCACCAAGGATGCTGTGGAACAAATAACGGGAACATTTGGAGTACAGAAGAAACAGGTCTACAATCTGGCGTTGAAATTGCAGAAGGCGAAAGCAGACGAAAATGACGGCGAGTAAACTGAAGAAGCAAATGGCCTATGCGAAAGGCCGCGAAGGCGAGGCGCGGGCCGCGGAAATGCTTCAGCGTCGGGGATATACGATACTCAATCGCCGTTTCCGCAGTCCCGCTGGCGAAATTGACCTCGTGGCCCTCAATGGCTGTCATCTGGCCTTTGTCGAAGTCAAAGCGCGGCGGTATCTCTGCGATGCGGCCTATTCCGTAACGGCGCGGCAACAGCGTAGGATCGCTGATGCCGCTGGGTATTGGCTTCAATCCTTCCCCGATCACCTCGACAAGGACATGTCATTCGATGCCGTACTGATCGGGTCACATGGGCAAAGCGAGCATATTCAGGATGCGTTCCGGCCGTGCTGATCAGCTAGATCACCCCCCGCTCAATGCGAAGCAATTGAACGGGGTTAAGTTGATCTCTATTTCAAGAGGTTAACGTAGCTGTCCGCGTCCGTTTGACCGCACGTTCCGCTAAACGGAACCAGATAATGCAGGCTGAACAACCTGTCCTGACCGGTCCAGCTTCGAAGCGGTTCCCAACCGGCTGCTCGGGACAATTCCTGAAACTCTTCGACCGAATATTTATGAGAGTTTTCCGTGTGGATCGTCTCGCCCTCAGCAAAGGCGAACTGCTCGCTCAGCACCTGCACGGACTGCGCTTTCAGGCTGCGAATATGCATCTCGATCCGGCCTTGCGTTTCATTGTAGACCGCCTCATGGCTGAAGCCGTCAAGATCGAACGTGCCGCCTAATTCACGATTGATACGGATAAGCAGGTTCAGATTGAAGGCTGCCGTGATGCCCTTACGGTCATTATAGGCGGGTAGCAGAATGCCGGTATCTTTCTTCAAATCGACACCGACAAGAAACGCGCTTCTGCGCCCGAGCAGCGCCAGAGAATTCTCCAGAAATCTGCGCGCATCATCGTGTGTCAGATTGCCGACCGTCGAACCGGGGAAAAAGCCCAGCGTGGTTTTGCCGTTCGGAGCGGCTGACAGATCGAGTCTCTGGTTGAAATCACCATGCAGAGGGTGGACGGCAAGATCCGGGAAACGCGCCTTCAACCGCGCTACAGCCTGCGTCAGGGCGGAATCGGAAATATCAATCGGCACATAGGATGCAATTGAAGGCAGCGCCTCGATAAGACGGTCGGTCTTGCGACTCGAACCGGAACCGAATTCCACCAGCTTAACGCCCGGTCCCGCCAGCTTTGCGATCTCACCCCGATACTGCTCCAGCAGGGCGATTTCCGCATTGGTCGGATAATAGTCCTCCAGCTCCGTAATGCGTTCGAACAATTCGGAGCCGCGCGCATCGTAGAAAAAGCGCGAAGGGATGGCTTTTGGCGATGCACGAAGCCCGGCGATTACCGCGTCGGCAAATTCGCCGTCTGCGACGTTCATTTCGAAATGCTTGGCTGTATTCATGCTGCACCGCCATCATCCGCAAGCCGCAGCCCGGTGAATTGCCAGCGCTGGTGCGGATAGAAAAAATTCCTGTAACTGCGTCGGATATGGCCTGGCGGCGTGACGCAGGATGCACCTTTCAGCACGAACTGATTGCACATGAACTTGCCGTTATACTCG
>CAYOUP010000043.1:0-13637 GCA_964407125.1 uncultured Hyphomicrobiaceae bacterium
GTTGGCGTCTAATTTGCGATTTTTTTCTATTATTTCGAGATAATAATTGCAGCAATTATTCGTTTGAATTGCGGCGTCTTCCATCATTACGCTTAACCAGGCAAATAAGACGGGCAACTATACAGTTCTTCTTGATTTGGCGTCGCCATCTTTCCGGGCTGCGAATGATTCAAACCGGCTTGCTCAGATCTTTGCGCGGCTCCGGCAGCGCAACCTCGATCTTTCGCCGACCCTTTTCTTTACACCCAAACTGATCCAGCAGCCGCAAATTGCGCCTAACGGCTTGTTACGCTTGGTCGGTTTTTTCCCGACTGCTCCCGAGCGCGTTAATTTTGACCTCTATTTTCAAATGGTCGGTGATGAATGGAGAATGTTTGGCATCGGCGTCACCACGAGTCCGGCGGATGTGACGGCATCCGTTTCATCGAACCCGCAGGGCAGCAATGCACCGGTCA
Source organism: uncultured Hyphomicrobiaceae bacterium (assembly GCA_964407125.1). Lineage (GTDB taxonomy): Bacteria > Pseudomonadota > Alphaproteobacteria > Rhizobiales > Rhodomicrobiaceae > JAHQVI01. The sequence goes on from CAYOUP010000043.1 coordinate 456, forward strand.
CGAATAACGGTTCGGGGCGCGCCCAAAGTGCATTATCTGGAGACGCAAACAAAAACCTTCAGGCTGGAGCCAATAAGGTGAGCAACAGTGAAAGCTCGCCACTGGTTGCAAGCGCGCCACTTCCCGAACGGCGTCCCGGAAAAAGCCCGAAGGCTGAGACAAACAGCAACGAAGGCGAAACTCAATCAGCTATCGAGCATCGCACAACCAATAATGCAACGCGCATAGATTTGTCCCAGCCCACGCCGAATGATACCGGCAATGAAGGCACAACTGATAGCGGAACAAGCCTATGGGAAAGCCTTAACCCATTTTCCAGCAATTGATGTGACCATTCATGAGGCCCTCTTCGGCTCGTGAACCTTTACGCTGAGCGACGCTTGTCTGGTCGCGTTCAGCAAGACATCGCGCGACCAGAGCTCACCTTTGGAAGAGGGTGAAAACGCATCCATTTCATCTGAGCAGGATCTAAAACGTCAGCCGGTTGGCGCGCATGACGTTCGGCAAGCCGCGCACGCGGGCAAGTAGCGCGTCGTCGATCGGTTCGTCAACGCCGAGCAGGGCGATTGCTTTGCCGCCTTGAGTCTCGCGGCCTAGTGTAAAGGTCGAGACATTGACCCCCGCCTCGCCAAGCGCGGTGCCGATTGCGCCGATATAGCCGGGCTTGTCGTTATTCTCCGAGTACAGCATGTAGGGCGTGACCTCGGCTTCCAGATCGACGCCGTGGATCTGAATGAGGCGCGGGCGTTTGTCGGAGAAGACCGTTCCCGCCACGGTACGCGACTGCCGCTCGGTCGTCAGCGTGACGCGCATATAGCTCTCATAAACGCCGTGTTGGCCGCGCCGGACCTCCTCGATCATGATGCCGCGCTCGCGGGCGATGACCGGCGCGTTGACCATGTTCACATCCTGAAGCAGCGGACGCAGAACGCCGTTGAGCGCCGCCGAGGTCAGCGCCTTCGTGTTCATCTCGCCGATGTCGCCGGCATATTCGATGCGGATCTGCTTGAGCCCGGTCTCGGTGAGCTGGCCCGCGAAAGAGCCGAGTTGGTCGGCGAGCTTGACGTAGGGCGCTAGGCGCGGTGCCTCGTCTGCGGAGATGGACGGGAAGTTGATCGCATTGGTGATCGCACCATTGATCAGATAATCCGCCATCTGCTCGGCGACGTGAACGGCGACATTCTCCTGCGCCTCCATGGTGGATGCGCCAAGATGCGGCGTGCAGATCACGTTGGGCAGGTCGAAAAGCGGGTTTTCGGTCGCCGGTTCGGTTTCGAACACATCAAGCGCGGCGCCCGCGACATGGCCTGATTTGATCGCCTCGGCAAGCGCCGCCTCATCGACCAGTCCGCCGCGCGCGCAATTGATGATCCGCACACCCTTCTTCATTTTCGCAATGGCATCCGCGCTGATGATATTGCGGGTCTTGTCGGTCAGCGGCGTATGCAGCGTGATGAAATCGGCGCGGCGGAAGAGTTCATCCAGCTCAACCTTCTCCACGCCGAGATCCATTGCGCGTTCCGGTGTCAGGAACGGGTCGTAGGCGACGACCTTCATGGTCAAGCCATGTGCCCGGCTGACGACGATGGAGCCGATATTGCCGCAGCCGATTACGCCGAGCGTCTTGCCGGAGACTTCCACGCCCATGAATTTGGACTTCTCCCATTTACCGCCCTGCGTCGAGCGGTCGGCGGCGGGGATCTGGCGGGCAAGCGCCATCATCAGGGAAATGGCGTGCTCAGCCGTGGTGATGGAATTGCCGAAGGGCGTGTTCATCACGATGATGCCCTTGGCCGTTGCTTTCGGCACGTCGATATTGTCGACGCCTATCCCTGCGCGGCCGATGACCTTCAGCCGTCCATTGACGTTTTCAAGCACCTTTTCGGTGACCTTCGTCGCCGAGCGGACGGCGAGGCCGTCATACTGATCGATGATCGCAGCGAGTTCGTCCTTGTCCAGACCGACCTTGATGTCGGTCTCGATGCCGAGTTCTTCGAATTTCTGCTGCGCAAGCGGTGATAGCTTGTCGGATATGAGTACGCGGGGCGCCATGATGGCCTCCTGAACTAATCGGTAAGTTGTATTTGGTGAAAGGAGCCGCCAATGCCGGTTATCGGGATGTGGCGGCTGCCTGTTTCGTTGATCAGACCTCGGTCAGCAACTCAGACTTGACCGTGGCAAAGGCCCAGTCGAGCCAAGGCAGCAGGGCTTGCAGATCGGATTTTTCGACCGTTGCGCCCGCCCAGATGCGCAGGCCGGGTGGAGCATCACGATAGGAGCCGATATCTAAAGCCACACCGAGCGATTCCAGTTTCGAAGCGATCTGCTTGGCGATGGCCGCCTGTGTCTCGGCAGGAGCGGCTGCGATGTCCTTGTCCGCAATCTTGAGGCAAACCGATGTATTGGAGCGGTTCGCGGGTTTGTCGGCCAGATGCGCGACCCAATCGGTGTTCTTCACCCACTCGCCTATGACGGCGGCGTTTGCATCCGCGCGGGCCATCAGCCCCGGCAAGCCGCCGACGCTTTCCGCCCATGACAGCGCATCGAGATAGTCCTCGACGCAGAGCATCGACGGCGTGTTGATCGTGGCGCCTTCGAAAAAGGCGGTATCGACCTTGCCCTTCTTGGCCAGCCGGAACAGTTTCGGTACCGGCCAGGCCGGTGTGTAGCTTTCGAGCCGGGCGACGGCGCGCGGGCTGAGAACGATAATGCCGTGCTGAGCTTCGCCACCGAGAACCTTCTGCCAGGAGAAGGTGGTCACATCCAGCTTGTCCCAGGCGACGTCCTGCGCAAAGACCGCCGAAGTGGCGTCGCACAAGGTCAGGCCATCGCGGTTGGCCGGTATCCATTCACCGTCCGGCACACGCACGCCCGAGGTCGTCCCGTTCCATGTGAAGACGATATCGCGGGCGAAGTTGATCTCTGTCAAATCGGGGAGTTCCCCGTAGTCAGCGGAGATGACGCGTGCGCCTTCGAGCTTCAGCTCCTTGACGATATCTGTCACCCAGCCACTGCCGAAGCTTTCCCAGGCCAGAATATCGACGCCGCGTTCACCGAGCAGCGTCCACATCGCCATTTCGAACGCGCCGGTGTCGGAGGCTGGCGTGATGCCGATCAGATAGTCGTCGGGTATGCCGAGGATCTCGCGCGTCTTGTCGATTGCGAGCTTGAGCTTGGCCTTGCCCGCCTTGGAGCGGTGGGAGCGGCCTAAAGCGGCATCTTTGAGATTGTTGAGATCGTAGCCCGGTCGCTTTGCGCATGGGCCTGAGGAGAAATGCGGCACGCGCGGTCGCACGTCCGGCTGAGCGATGGTCATTATTGCTACCCTTCCAGATAGAAGCCTCACGGTGGGGTGAGGTGTCCCGCCTCATCGGATAGGCAAAACCGCCGTGAAAATCAAGAAATCTATTTGCGCCGCATCTTACTGCCGCTCAATCCGTTAGTCTCAAATGCTCCAAATTCGAACACTTAGGAACTATATCTCTAGATATTCGTTCATCCGCTAGTCATCACAACTCCACAATAATTCCGGAAAAGTGATGCAATACAGACTGTTAATGGTGTTCACGGGCGTGGGACCAGGGAGAAGTAGGTAAAATTATGACCCTCAATAAACAGACAATCGTCACGCTGTCAGGCTTGGCGCTAGCGATGCTGATCGCGGCGCCCGCTAAGGCTGACACGCGCGGGCCGGAAAACGGCCGCTTCATCGTTGCGCAGAATAATCAGGACCTTTCCGAGGAAGAACGCCGCCGTATTCTGCTTGAAAAGCGCCGTAAGCACCGGCAGCAACAGGAAGAGCGCACTCAGGGCGAGGATGCTCAGGACAACCAGAAACGCAGGCGCAAGGTACGCCGCGAGGAAGGCGGGCAAGCTGACCAAAAGCCTGAATTCAGCGAACGCGAAAGGCGTTTGCAGGAGCGCCGCGAGCGCCAGCAGGCTGAACAGGAAGAACGTGACAGGAAAGCTCAGAAACGCCGAGAACATAAGCAGGCACAGCGTGATGATCGCGAGGAATTGCTGAAGCGTCTTGAGGAAGAACGCAAACAGAAGCTCAAGGAAGCCGAAGAACGCCGCAATCGTCTCGAAGAGCGCCGCAGGAAAGAACTGACCGATCAGGAACAAGATCGCCGCGAACGCGCCAAGCAGATTACCGGGAAGCAGGAACAGGAAAGTCGGGAACGCCGCGCAAAGCGGCTTGAGCGTATTAAAGGCGGCGAGCTTTCCCAGGAAGAACGCAATGACCGCCGCCTCGATCGTCGCAAGTTCACACGCGGGAAGCTTGGCGACATCAAGCGCGCACGCCGCGAGCGGCGGGATGCCGAAGGCCGCCTCGTCATAGAGGAACCGGGGAACCGCCGGATCATCCGCAAAGGCAAGCGCGTCATCATCGAGGAAGATGATGGCGACCGTCTGCGCGGTGGCCGTGACGTCAAGGTCGTGAAAGGCCCGCGTGGTCAGACCCGCACTGTTATCAATCGTCCCAACGGTGTCCAGATCATCACGGTTCGCAATCGTGATGGGGAAGTCGTTCGCCGCATAAAGAAACTTCGCAACGGTCGCGAAATCGTGCTTTTCAATAATGAGCCGAGGCGCAAGCGGCGTGCGCGTCGCGATGATCGTGACGGGTTCAGTTTCTTCATCGACTTGCCTGATCTCAGAATCGAAAGACCGCGCCGAGAGTATTATGTCTATGCGGACCGCGCCGATGAGGACGAGATCGAGGATGTACTGTCCGCCGAACCGATCGAGGCGTTCGACGAGGAATATACGCTTGATGAAATCCGTTACAGCCCGGACATTCGCGCCCGGCTTCGCAAGCTGAACCTTAACACGGTGAACTTCGATTTCGGTTCATGGGAAATCCGTGACGATCAGTTTGACAAGCTTGAAGTCGTCGCACGGGTCATCAACCGCATCATCGAACGGAATGAAGGCGAGATCTTCCTGCTCGCCGGCCACACGGATCTGGTCGGGAGCGAGGAGGACAACTTGTCGCTCTCGGGTCGCCGCGCCGAAACGGTCGCCCGGATTCTGACAGACGAATTCAGTGTACCGCCGGAAAATCTCGTTACGCAAGGCTATGGCGAATCCGACCCGCTGATCGACACGGAAGAACCGGAAATCGTAAACCGCCGCGTCGAGTTCATGCGGATCACGCCCGCACTGGCCCAGTATGAAAACTAACGGCTGAGGCTGATTGAGGATGTGAGTTGAAGGCGGCTGGGACACTCCCCGGCCGCCAATTTATGCGCATTCATAGTGTGTGCTGGCGCGCTACCGCGGAAATGAGCCCGAGATTTCAATTGACTGATTTACAGTAAAAAAACGAACTTGTCGCTGCGTTGGAAGATCAGCTTGCGGCCGGCAAGCGACGATCTCAGACCCGGACTTTTCTTTTCACTGATTTGGATTCCTACCCGTATCCATGTTAACATCCCTTACCTAAGCTCACAAAGTCCATCAATGGCACCGCCACTTCGCGGGCGTGCGACCGTGCGTTCATTCCGATATTTGCAAATCGCTGCATGTTTGCTGCGATTGTGGGAGTGAGGTGTGCCATGCGTAACAGGGGGTAAAATGACGGTTGTTTCCGTGTTCGAAGAGATTAATGAAGCCAAGGCTAACTTGGATCACGTTTACGACCAAGCGGATCCCAGGGCGTATTGTCGCGAATTAAGAGGTGTTGACTATGCGATACCTGGCGAAGCCAAACCAATTTTCCAGAAGTTGATAGGTCACTTGCGCGAGGTGCGCAAAGACACGATTCATGTACTCGATATCGGTTGCTCTTATGGGGTCAACGCGGCGCTTCTCAAGCACGATCTGTCAATCGAGCAGCTCTACGCTCACTGGGGACAGAAAACGCTGGCCAGCGCCAGCTCTCGGGAAGTCATCGAAAACGATAAATGCTATTTTGCAGACCTGGAAGACGTCGAAGATCTGGAAGTCATCGGTCTCGACAGTGCTGAAAACGCTATCGCCTTTGCGGAAGAGGCAGGTCTGATCGATGACGGCCTGGCATTGAATCTGGAAAATACGCCCTTGCCTGAGGCTGCGAAACGGGATTTGGCGCCCGTCGATCTCGTCACCTCTACCGGTTGCGTTGGCTATGTGACCGAGAAAAGTTTCGAAAGACTGCTGCCTGCCGTGTCGAAATTTCAAAAGCCCTGGTTTGCAAATTTTGTGCTTCGGATGTTCCCGTTCGATACGATCGAGAAAACGCTGGATGATGCGGGGTATGCGACCGAGAAACTTGAGGGCAGAACCTTCAAACAACGCGCCTTTGCTTCCGGCGATGAGCAAGCACAGATTTTGGAGCAACTCCGGGAACTGGGCATCGATCCTGCAGGCAAGGAAGCCGACGGGTATCTCCATGCCGAGTTCTATCTGTCCAGACCAAAGGAAGACGTCACGCTATTCCCCATTGATGAGTTAGCCACGGCCTGACATGACCGCCATGGGGCATGAACTGATGCCGGAAAATAAGGCGGAAGCCGGGGTCTTGTTCGCCCAGGTCTGCGGCTTCCAGTGACCGCTCAAGCTCATGGCCCGGCATCATCGCCGCCCAAGAAGATTCGCGAATTTCTATTTATGCTGCGCCGCTGCAACCAGGAAGTGGCGCCTTATTGCTGGCCTGTACGGGACGTGTGGGAGTCGAACCGTTCCCGTGCACGCCATATCCCGGCGTGATTGCTTTCCGCCCATTCGACCAGCCCCGCGAGCGGCTCTAGCACCGAAACGCCCAGCGATGAAAGGCGGTATTCGACACTCGGCGGCTTGGTTGGAAAGACGTGGCGGGTGACCATCCCATCGCGTTCGAGACCACGCAGGGATTGCGTGAGCATCCGTTTCGAGATGTCGGGAATTGTCCTGCGTATGTCGCTGAAGCGATGGGGTTTCGTGGCCAAAACGATGAGGATCAGCGTTGTCCACTTATCCCCGATATGATCAAGCACATCGCGCACAGGGCATCGGACTGGATCGAACTCGAAATCCTGCCATTGCGCGAAGCGGGCGGCGAGGTCTGTACTGGCCGACATGACGGGTTCCTTTCAGGTAACCTGGGAACAGAAAACTGCCTCCTTACGGAAGCTCCTCTTGGTCTCCATTATAGGCATATCCTCAAAAAGAGACCAACAAAGGAGTTTTTCATGTCCAATAATCAACCTCGCATTCTGGTAACCGGAGCCAGCGGACAGCTTGGCCGCCTCGTCATCGATAACCTCCTCAAAACCTTGCCTCCATCACAGATCATTGCGATGGCGCGTAACAGCGATGCCGTTACGGACCTTTCCTCACGCGGCGTCGAGGTGCGCGTTGCGGATTATACACAGCCCGAGACGCTGGACGCTGCTTTGACCGGCGTCGATCGTCTGCTGCTGATCTCCTCCAGCGAAATCGGCCAACGCCTGCCTCAGCACCGCAATGTGATCGCTGCAGCCAAACGGGCTGGTGTGAAGCTGTTGGCCTATACCAGTATCCTCCGCGCGGACGTTTCGGCTCTGGGGCTTGCCGAGGAACATCGCCAGACGGAGGGCGAAATCCGCGATTCCGGCATTCCGTTCGTTTTGCTGCGCAATGGCTGGTATACGGAGAACTATGCCGCGTCCATCCCATCTGCTTTGGAGCATGGCGCATTCCTCGGCGGTGCGGGCGAAGGCCGGATTTCTTCGGCCGCGCGGGCTGACTATGCCGAAGCCGCCGCTGCGGTGTTGACAAGCGGTGACGATCAGGCCGGCCGCATCTATGAGCTGGCGGGGGACCAATCCTTTACCTTGTCTGAGTTCGCGGCGGAGATCGCGCAGCAATCGGGCAAGCCCGTCTCCTACAAGAATCTGCCCGAGGAGGAATTCAAGGCCGTGCTCATCGGCGCGGGACTTCCTGAGGGGATTGCAGCACTGCTTGCCAATTCCGACAATGCCGCCTCCCAAGGCGCCCTTTTCGACGAAGGTCGCCAACTTAGCAGGCTCATCGGCCATCCGACCACGCCATTCGCGACGACTGTGTCGGCAACATTGAAGAAATGAGCCTGGCTTTCGGCCTCTGTCATTGTTACCGATGGCAGAGGCCCATCACCAACATGGTAAGTCTCTACCGATCCGGGAGGCTGCGCAGATCAGCGATGAAGCGAGCCGTTGTGACAAAATCGGCGTGTGCTCTTTCAGTGGCGCGGCGATCCCGCAGCCTTTTCCGTTTTGACTGTTCTGCGGGGATGACGGACTGACCACAAGGCAGAAAGCGGCTCTCCTGCATTGGGAACGCCGCTTTCATCGCTTTATCTGATCGACGTCAGGTTGTTAAGCCGTAACGGTCAATGCGCCTTGCTATACTTTGCGATCGCGGCCCTGGCGGCTTCGACGAGGGCCTTGCCGTCAATGCCCTTTGCGGAAACATCTTCAATCCAGCGATCGACAACCGGCTCAAGCTTTTTGCGGAAAGCGGCTGTCTGCTCTTCGTCAAGCTCGATGTAGGTGTTCCCCGCTTTCTTCGCGATGGCCAAGCCGGCATCGTCGGTTCCCGTCCAGATTTCGCCGACTTCCTTGAGCCACTCCGGACCGCTATTGTCGATGAAGACCTGCTTGAGATCGTCCGGCAAGCTGTCCCAGCGTGCCTGGTTCATGGAAACCTGGAAGGTTGTCGTGCCAAGCCGGGTCTTGTCTTTCAGCTCGATATCGTAGTCGGTCAGATCCTGCAGCTTCAGAGCGGGTATGATTTCCCACGGGATCAAAGCCCCATCGACCACCTTCTTCGATAGTGCCTGGGGAAGTTCCGGCACGGGCATTCCCACCGGATTTGCATCAAGCGCCTCAATCACCCACGCCCCGGTTCTGGTTGGAATACGGATTTTCTTGCCCACCAGATCATCAGGGGAATGGACCGGCTGATCGACCATCTGGATCGCTTGCCCCGCATGGACATGCAGAAACATCGGCTTCATACCTTTGAAATCTTCCGCCAGATATTTCTCGTAAAGCTCGCCCATGGCGAGATTGGTCGCCACCGCGTCATTCGTGTGGATGAAGGGAAGCTCAAACACCTCAACGCGCGGAAACAGCCCCGGCGTATAGCCGTTTACGGTCCAGATCAGATCGACCACGCCATCGCGCACCTGGCTGATCAGCTCGGGAGGTTTTCCGCCAAGTGACATCGATGGATATATGTCGATCTTGATCCGCCCATTCGAGGCTTCCTCGATGCGTTTCGCCCAGGGCACAAGCATTTTGGTGTGAGCCGGTGCTTTCGGTCCAAGCAGGTGATGGAGACGCAGGGTGAATTCCGGTTCGGCCTGCACTGAGAGGACGCTGAACAGCAGTGCAGCAACACCCCCCACAATGGCTCTCAACAGAGTTGAGACTTTACTTTTAGACATTCATTTACTCCCTAGAAAACTCAGTCAAATATGGGCATGGCTTTCCTTCGTCGTGAAGCAGTTTCTGTTTTCTGCTTTATTTAAAGACACTTGCCCAATAATTTCTGCTTAATCAAACTATTCGATGAACCCGCGCGCGACAATGATGAACTGACGCATTATGACAGATCCGGTGCTGCAACAACTCGTCTTCGAGTATATCCTGAGAGAGGCGTGTCAGAACAAGAAACGGGCGGAGCAACCGAAGCGCTGCCGGTACTGCGCATCCAGATTACAGTCGCTGTGACAGGCGGCATGACCATTCATTGATCTGCCCTGCAGTCGCAAGAGACCGGGCATTGAACGCAATAGCTTAGGGAGAGACGCCATGATGAGAACCATACCACCCTTTCGCGCCGATATGGTCGGTAGCCTGCTGCGCACACGGGCGCTCGCGGAGGCACGCGCCGGACGCGAGGCGGGCAAAATTTCCGCCGGGGAATTGAAGGCCGTTGAAGATCAGGAAATCCGGGCGCTTATCAGGAAACAGGAAGAGATCGGGCTCAAGGCCGTGACGGACGGTGAATTCCGGCGCTCCTTCTGGCATTTCGATTTTCTGGAGGAGCTGGACGGCGTTGAAGGCTCCTGGGGCGAGCCAGGTGCGGGCGGAGTGGCCTTTCAGGGCGCGCATACCAAGCCGAAAATCCTCAAAGTCGTGGACAAGCTCGGCTTTTCTACTCATCCGATGGTCGACCATTTCCGCTTCTTGAAGGAAAACACCTCGCGCGTCGCGAAGATGACGATCCCATCGCCCAGCATGCTGCATTATCGCGGCGGGCGCGACATGATCGACCGCGGCGCCTATCCCGATATGGACGGCTTTTATTCCGATCTTGGCGCGGCCTATGCCGGGGCCGTGCGCGCCTTTGCCGATGCAGGCTGCCGCTATCTTCAGCTCGACGATGTCAGCTTTGCCTATCTATGCGATCCGAACCAGCGCCAGATGCTGAAGGATCGCGGCGATGATCCCGAAAAGCAGCCGGAAATCTATGCAGGCATGATCAATCAGGCCATTGCCGCCAAACCAGGCGATATGATCATGACCATGCATATGTGCCGCGGCAATTTCCGCTCCACCTTCATAGCGACAGGTGGTTATGAGCCCGTTGCGGACATTCTGTTCAACACCATCAACATCGACGGCTACTTCATGGAGTGGGACACGGACCGCGCGGGAGGCTTCGAACCTTTACGATTCCTGCCCAAGGGCAAGACAGTCGTTCTCGGTCTCGTGACGACGAAAACCGGCGCGCTGGAGCGCAAGGACGATATCAAACGCCGGATCGAGGAAGCGGCGAAATACTGCGATCTCGATCAGCTCTGCCTCAGCCCGCAATGCGGCTTCGCCAGCACCGAGGAAGGCAATGTCCTTGCGGAAGAGGAGCAATGGGCCAAGCTCGCCATGATCGTGGAAATCGCGGAAGAGGTTTGGGGCTGAGCTGCCGGGAGGAACACAGCGACCATGGGAAGATCAGGTGTCCTGCCGCCGGAAGCGCAGTTGTAGCCTCTTCGGACAACATCCACCTATGCACCGCCGCAATCAGGAAACGGCGGTGCATCCGCCAAACTGACCTCAGTTGAAGGTCTCGCCGCCCCCGCAGCAGCTTATTTGGCGACCGTTAATCGGCTGAGGTTCGCGGTAATTGTCACCCATAATGTCGTGAAATTTTGCGATGACCTTGGGGGTCGTGTGTAGCTTGTAGCCCATCACGATCCAGGTCAGCCCCTCGGAACATGTCGGTGTAGGGGTCGTCAGCGAACCCTTGAACTCGACATGCTCGGCACGGTGTTCTCCATGATCGACCGGCATCAGATCCATCACGGTCAGGTCGGACTCTACCGCGGAGCTATCGCCTTTGTGAGCCGGAAGCGGGAGCCGGTCGAGCAAGCTGCTGGCCGCCAGATCAGTCTTGTCTTTGGACGCGGCGCCTTCCTTCAGATCGTCCATGATGAAGATGCCGACGACAAGTTTGGGATTGCCTGCCGCATCGACATGCACGAGGTGCATCTCCATCGGGTAGTGGCGTCCTTCGCTGAGATGTTCGCTATGTGTGTGGAAATGGAATTGAGCCAGCCGATAGGTTTCGCCGCCGATTTCGATCGTGTTGGCCGCTTTCGGCGTTACGACAATCGAGTGACCGTTATTCGTGATCTCCGCGCCGCCGCTTGCTCCGTAGTTGAACGTGATCGGCCTCACCTGACCTTCGTCGAGGGATGGATCATTCCAGTTGGGAATGTCGATCGGCGACTGTTCCTTGCCTGTCGCGCACACGCCGCCCCAACTGGAGTCATCGCCATTTGGCCCATAGTGCCAGCCATGGCCTTCCTCGGCGAGGGCGCCGCTGCTCATACCGATTGTCAGGAGTGCTGCGCCCAGCACGCAAGATACCGGATTTATTCTTGTTATCGAAGTCATCTCAAAACCAATCCCGTGTTTGATCAGCCTGGTATTATCCGTGTCCGACAGGAAGCGGATCGCTCCAGGCGCAAAGGAGACTAGCATGGTAAAGGACAACCACTGCGCGCAATCGCCATTACCCACAGGCTGGACTGCAATTGCGTTGGTTACTGATACAAGCCGATCCATTCAGCGCGGCAAGGCTTTATTCCATCAGCCCGCCCAGAAGATCGGCTAATTCCTTGGCCTGCTGATCATCAAGCTTCTCGCCGACCACATCCTGAAGCGCCGCTGCGTAAACCGGCCACATGCGCTCCCGCACTTCGCGGCCCTGATCGGTGATCGAAACGACCTGACCCCGGCCATCCTGTTCGCAGCGCCATCGCGTAACATATCCGGCCAGTTCGAGCCGTTGAAGCAGCCGCGAAAGACCATATTGCGGCAGAAGCAGCTGTTGCTCCAGCTCGAAGGGCCGCAGGCCGCAGGCCCCTGCGCGCTCAAGCTCCAGAAGCGCGTCATACCAGCCGAGCGGCGGCAACTCGGCCTTCTTCAGGTCCGCCTCGATGCGAGACAACGCGCAATGATGCGCCCGGACCAGCCGCGCCCAGACCGTTTCAATTTTTTTTGATGGTTGATTCGTTGTCATATGCACAGGAGACCATATTCATGCAACTGCATCAAGCTTGACGATGGATGCGATTGCATTTATATAGATGCAATCGCATGAAATTGCGAGATATCAAATCATGATTGTGAGCAGACAATGACACAATATCATCTTTCACAAACTGCAATCCTCCTTTTGCGCGTTGCCCTGGGCGTCATGTTCCTGGCCCACGCCATCGTTCTCAAGCTGATGGTCTACACCTTGCCGGGTACCGCGCAATTTTTCGAGTCGATCGGACTGCCGGGCTGGTTCGCTTATACCGTGTTTGCGGCTGAAACCGTTGGCGGCATCATGCTGGTTCTGGGCATTCAGGCCCGCTGGGCCGCTCTCGCCCTGACGCCGATCGTTCTTGGCGCAACCTACTTTCATTTCGGAAATGGCTGGATGTTCGGCTACCCGAATGGTGGCTGGGAGTATCCGGCTTATCTGACCGTCCTTTCCATTGCGCAGTTCCTGCTCGGCGATGGAGCGTTGGCATTGGTCCGGTCATCGCCGATTCCCGCCATTACCCGCACAAGCACGGCAGCGGGAATCGCATAACCGGCTTTGGCGTGTGAACCAGGCGGCATGGCGGTATGAGGTGAACCTTTGCCGCCATCGCCGCGATGGTTTTTGTTGGCGCACTCGCCGCCCCGGCATCGCCAGCGCCAAAACGTGCAAAACAACGCAATTGGTGGCTTCAAGCAGAAATAAGACAAGAAAAAC
>CAYOUP010000044.1:0-13591 GCA_964407125.1 uncultured Hyphomicrobiaceae bacterium
AACGGAAGACGCCAGCGCGTCAGAATATCCGGCAAAGAAGCTCCTGCCGCTCACGGACGAGATGATGCAGGAGATTGACGCCTTTCGCTCTGACAAAAACATCGCATCGGAGAACGAGGCTACCCGTTCTGACTCTATATTTGAAGACGTAGCCCCGCCATCCCCTCTTCGGCAAGGCTATTTCGTTTCCAGACCGCGCACTTTTCCGCAAGCAACGTTCTGCAATGTCCGGGGCTAGGCGGTCAGCGGGGGGGCCGCCTTTTTACGATGGCGCCGCGAGGTCATCTGCGGGCTTCGTTGCACGCGGGGAGGGGGAGTTCAGTGCCTCGGTCCCAACGTGCTCGCAGAGCGCTCCAACAGCATATGCACCCTATCCCGCCAGTACGATATCGACGCCTGAAGGGCTGGCTTCTTTGGGTTATCGTTGGCCATCAACGCGGCCTGCATTTCAAGTCGATAATCGCGACGGTCTTGTCGAAGAAATCGAGCGCCTGCTTGAAGTGCCTGCGCAGGATCTCGATCTCGTTCCGAAACAGAGCCGTGGCCGGTGACTTGTGGATCGCTTCCAGGCCTACCGAGACGGCTTCGAGCGTGATGCCCATCTCGAAGATTACCGTCCGAAGCTCGATACGCTCGTGTTTGCTCATATCGGGCTTGCCCGACGGGACGGGGAGTCTATTCTCTTCGTCAGCCATGATTCACTCCAGTCAGTGAGTTGTGGTCAGGCCCTTGCCGGTGTGACAGCACCGGCTTGGGCCGCTTGCGACGTGTGTAATACCGTAGTACCATGTATTACGATTTTATACGTATCACAAGGTAATACGATTTTGCAAACCAGTAAGAAGGACAACCCGCGGGTGATAATGTCACTGCGCATCAAGCCTGGAGTGAAGGAGCAAATCGCAGAATTGGCGCGACAGGATCGGCGCACGGTTTCTGCATACATAGAAATGGTTTTAGAGAACCATCTCAGTGACTGTGAAAAGTCTAAGAAGAAGTAATAGCGCGTCGCGCATTACCATTTCTGCTTTATTAATATAGGCTTCGGGTCTTCATCCCTTATTCTACGAAATCATGCAGCAATACTGTGTTCAACTGAATAGGTGGTATTAACGGTGGTACATTCAATCAACCGAAGCTGTTTTGCGTTATCCAGTAAGGATAATTTGCATCAGTGTGACTGGTAGCACCCCAGCCAAAGCGGCGCTCGCGGCCTTCGCCGGCTCAGGATCTAATCTCCCCTAATTCTCCGCAATTTCCGCTTATTGCGTCAATGTTCGCCGTACCGCGTCCTTCCAGCCCGCATATTTCTTTTCGGCCTGATCGCGGGGCATTTTCGGCTCGAACCGCCGGTCCAGCGCCCACATTTGCGCAAATCCGGCCTCATCTGGATAGATGCCTGCCTTGCGCCCTGCCAGCCAGGCGACACCGAGCGCCGTCGTCTCAGATATGGTCGGACGGTCGACGGGCGCGCCGAGGATGTCGGAGAGGAATTGCATGGTCCAGTCGCTCGCCGTCATGCCACCATCGACGCGCAGAACCGTATTGCTTCCGCCCTGCCCGGCCGCTGACGCCCAGTCACGATACATGGCGTCCAGCAGATCGCGCGTCTGGTAGCCGACCGACTCCAGTGCGGCACGGGCCAGTTCCGCCGGCCCCGATGCGCGTGTCAGCCCGTAAATCGCGCCACGGCATTCTGAATCCCAGTAAGGCGCACCAAGCCCGGTGAATGCCGGAACGAGATAGACGTCCTGATGCGGATCGGCGGCCTCGGCCAGCGGCTGGGTCTCCGGAGCGGCGCGGATGATCTTGAGACCGTCGCGCAGCCACTGCACCACAGCGCCGGCGATAAAGATGGAACCTTCCAGCGCATAGACCGTGCGCCCGTCCAGCCTGTAGGCGATGGTCGTCAGCAGACGGTTTTGCGACTTCACGGGCGTCTCGCCGGTGTTCAGCAGGGCGAAGCAGCCGGTGCCGTAGGTCGATTTCAGCATGCCGGGCTGGAAACAGGCCTGCCCGACCGTCGCCGCCTGCTGGTCGCCCGCCACGCCGTATATTGGAGCCGGGTGGCGAAACGGCTCCGCGGTCGCCATACCAAAATCCGCCGAACAGTCCACCACCTGCGGAAGCATCGCCATCGGGACATTGAGCAGCTTGCACAGATCCTCGTCCCAGCGGTTCTCGCGAATATTGTAGAGCAGCGTGCGCGATGCGTTCGTTGCGTCAGTGATATGTGACGCGCCATTGGTCAGACGCCAGATCAGATAGCTGTCCACCGTGCCGAACAGCAACTCGCCGCGCTGCGCCTTTTCCCGCGCGCCTTCGACATTGTCGAGGAGCCATGCGAGCTTGGTTCCGGCGAAATAGGGATCGGCGAGAAGCCCCGTGCGCTCGATCAGCATAGGCTCGGCGCCTTCCGCTTTCAGCCTTGCGCAAATGGGAGCGGTGCGCCGGTCCTGCCAGACGATCGCCTTGTGAATCGCACGGCCGGTATTCCTGTCCCAGACGATCGTTGTCTCACGCTGGTTGGTCAGGCCGATGGCCGCAATGTCCGTCAGCGCAAGCCCCGCCCGAGCCAGCGCTTCGAAGCAGGTGGAAACGGTCGAGGACCAGAGATCTTCCGGATCGTGCTCCACCCAACCGGAGCGCGGCAGATGTTGCTCGAATTCCTTCTGCGCCTGGGCGACAATCCGGAGCTTCTCGTCAAAGACAATGCTGCGCGTGGATGTCGTGCCCTGGTCGATCGCGAGAATATGCGTCGGCATTGTTTCCTCCGGTGCTTGTCATCTTTTTTCTCATGATGCCGGTTATCCACCTTGAACTGCAAGCCTTATGCAATGCGGGACGCACCCGACGGTTCGGCCTTGCCATTGTCATCGGCCCGGTCGAACCAGGACTGCAACCGGCCGCGCTCCTCGCCGCTAAGACGAAGACCGATCTTCGAACGCCGCCACAGAATGTCATCCGCACTGCATGCCCATTCGCGGTCGCGCAGCCATGCGGCCTCGCGCTCTGTCAGATTCCAGCCGAAATGAATGCCGAGGTCTTCCACGCTTTTGGCGTCCCCAAGCATCTTCTCGGCATCCGTGCCGTAGGCGCGGATCAGGCGGCGGGCCCAGCGATCATCCAGAAAGGAGTAGCGGGCCTGCAGTTTTCCGATCTGCTTCTCGACGCCGTCATAGGGAAAATCGCCGCCGGGGAGCGGAACGCCCGCTGTCCAGTCCGGACGCATGGCCGGGTAGAACCGCTCCAGCTTTTTCAGCACTTCCTCGGCAAGCCGTCTGTATGTCGTGATCTTGCCGCCAAAAATATTGAGCAGCGGGGCAGCGCCCTCCCCATTATCGATTTTGAGCACATAATCCCGCGTGGCGGCTGTCGCCGATGTCGCGCCATCGTCATAGAGCGGGCGCACACCCGAATAGGTCCAGACGATATCGTCCCGCTCAATCGGCCTGATAAAATATTCCGACGCCGCTTCGCGCAGATAATCCGCCTCCTCTGGCGTGCAGACGGCCTCGCCGGGAGCGCCCTCATGATCGGCGTCGGTCGTACCGATCAATGTGAAATCCGTCTCGTAGGGGATCGCGAAAATGATACGATTATCCGCATTCTGAAAGATATAGGCGTGGTCGTGATCGAACAGCTTGCGCGTCACGATATGGCTGCCGCGAACGAGGCGTATCGAATCCGCCGAATTCCTCCTGATGGTATTGCGGATAATGTCGTCCACCCAGGGACCGCCCGCATTGATAAGGCCGCGCGCATGGACCGTACGGGTCTTGCCGCTGCTCACATTACTGGTCTCGATCTTCCATAGCGAGTCATCGCGCTCGGCACTTTCACATTTCGTCTGCGTCAGGACGGTCGCACCCCTGTCTTCCGCATCACGCGCATTGAGCACGACCAGCCGCGAATCCTCAACCCAGCAATCGGAATATTCGAACCCTTTTCTGAATTCCTCTTTCAAGGGCGCACCGAGAGGATCGCTTCTCAGGTCAAGCGTTCGCGTTCCGGGCAGGATTTTCCGGCCGCCGAGGTTGTCGTAGATGAAAAGACCAAGGCGCAGAAACCATGCCGGGCGCAGCCCCTTGTGGTGCGGCAGCACGAAACGCAGCGGCCAGGAAATATGCGGCATGGCCCGCAACAGCGTTTCACGCTCGATCAGCGACTCGCGCACAAGGCGGAACTCGTAATATTCGAGGTAACGCAGACCACCGTGAAAAAGCTTGGTCGACGCCGAGGAGGTGGCTTGTGCGAGATCGTCTTTCTCGCAAAGCATGACCGAAAGCCCGCGCCCGGCAGCGTCCCGGGCAATGCCACAACCGTTGATCCCGCCACCGATAATGAAAAGGTCGAAAGGATCGGTGCGCGTACCACTAGCCATGGCTTACCCTTGCCAGCGTTTCCTCCAGATGCCTGTCGGCAACCACGATCCGTGTATTGGCCTGGTCGCAAACCCTTTCGAAACGCGGCGGCGGTGGCGTGTCGGTTATGACGGTGTCGACATCGCCGACATCGCATATGCGAACAGGAGCGCGCTTTTCGAATTTGCTGTGATCGAAAACGAGCAGCGTCTGGTGCGCCGTTTCGATGATCGTGCGGGCGACAGACACCTCCCTGTAATCGAAATCGAGGACAGAGCCATCGTCCGCCACGGCGGATGCGCCGATAACGGCGATATCGACACGAAAATTGCGAATGAATTCCGTGGTCGCTTCGCCGACAACGCCACCATCCGACTGTCTCACCACGCCACCGGCAATAATAAGTTCTTTTGCAGGAGATCGTCGCAATATATTGACAACATTGAGATTATTCGTGATCACGACAAGATCGCGATGATCGTAAATAGCGCGGGCAACTTCTTCAGTTGTCGTACCGATATTGAGAATGATCGAACAGTTTCTTGGAATCATCGATGCCGCAGCCAATCCGATCCGCTTTTTTTCTTCGGCATATTCGAGACGGCGTTCGTCATAACTGACATTGGCGACACTATTCGGTGGCCGCGCGCCGCCATGCATCCTTGTGAGCAGGCCGCGTTCACACAGCTCGTTCAGATCGCGGCGAATGGTTTGTGGCGTTACGCTGAAGCGGCCAGCCAGATCCTCGACGCCGACGCTGCCTTCCGTGCTGGCAAGATCAAGGATCGCTTTGTGGCGGGGGCTTATCATGCAGCGTCACCAACTCCGAGTACGCCGCAAATTTCCGAAAATCGCGGACGCGTCAATTGAATATTTTGCAATCATAAAATTTTTCGCTTGACGGTCAATAGATTTTCGAATGAATCTTAAATTGCAAAGAAACGAAAATCCGTAAGGGAGGACAACATGCGGAGATTCGCGTGCGCCGCCGCGGCAATTGCGCTGGCGGCATCAATACCGTCCGCCAAGGCCGACATGGCGGCGGCGGAAAAGTGGGTCGATAGCGAATTCCAGCCCTCGACGCTGTCGCGTGAAGAACAGCTCAAGGAAATGCAGTGGTTTATCGACGCCGCCAAACCATTCGCCGGCATGGAAATCAACGTGCTGTCGGAAACCATCCCGACACATGAATATGAGTCGAAAACTCTGGCCAAAGCATTCGAGGAAATCACCGGCATCAAGGTGAACCATCAGGTCCTCGGTGAAGGCGAAGTCGTGCAGGCCGTTCAGACGCAAATGCAGACCGGCCGCAATCTTTACGACGGCTATATCAATGACAGCGATCTGATCGGCACGCATTCGCGGCTTCAGCTCGCAATCAATCTCACTGACTGGATGGCGGGCGAAGGCAAGGATGTTACCGACCCGATGCTCGACGTCGACGACTTCATGGGCAAGTCGTTTACCACCGGACCGGATGGCAAGCTTTATCAGCTTCCGGACCAGCAATTCGCCAATCTGTACTGGTTCCGCAAGGACTGGTTCGACCGCGAAGACCTGAAAAAGCAGTTCAAGGACAAGTACGGCTATGATCTCGGCGTGCCTGTCAACTGGTCGGCCTATGAGGATATTGCCGAGTTCTTCACCAATGACGTGAAGGAAATCGACGGTGTCCGCATTTACGGCCATATGGACTACGGCAAGCGCGCACCGGACCTTGGCTGGCGCATGACCGATGCATGGCTGTCAATGGCCGGCGAAGGTTCCAAGGGTCTGCCAAACGGCGTGCCTGTCGACGAATGGGGCATCCGCATGGAAGAAGGCACCTGCAATCCTGTCGGCGCAAGCGTCAGCAGGGGTGGCGGTGCAAACAGTCCCGCAGCGGTCTATGCGATCCGCAAATGGGATGAATGGCTGCGGAAATATGCACCTCCCGGTGCGGCATCCTACGACTTCTACCAGTCTCTACCTGCCCTCTCTCAGGGCAACGTAGCCCAGCAGATCTTCTGGTACACGGCGTTCACTGCATCGATGGTCGCGCCGAAGTCGGAAGGCAACAATACGGTCGATGACGAAGGCAAGCCGCTTTGGCGCATGGCTCCGTCACCGCACGGCCCGTACTGGGAAGATGGCCAGAAGCTCGGCTATCAGGACGCAGGTTCCTGGACGCTGTTCAAGTCCACGCCTGTCGACCGCCGCAAGGCAGCCTGGCTCTATGCCCAGTTCACCGTCTCCAAGACAGTTGACGTCAAGAAAAGCCATGTCGGCCTGACCTTCATCCGCGACAGCACCGTCCGGCATGAAAGCTTCACCGAACGTGCACCCAAGCTTGGCGGCCTTGTCGAGTTCTACCGCTCGCCTGACCGCGTGCTGTGGACGCCGACCGGCATCAACGTTCCGGATTATCCGAAACTGGCACAGATCTGGTGGCAGCAGATCGGTGACGTGAACTCCGGCGCATTTACGCCGCAGCAGGCCATGGACCGTCTTGCAGCTGAAATGGACCTGACGATGGCCCGCATGCAGCAGGCTGACGAAAGCGCCAACGTCTATGGCGGTTGCGGTCCGCGTCTCAATCCGGAGGTTGATCCGCAGGAATGGCTCAGCAAGCCGGGTTCACCCAAGGCCAAGCTTGAAAATGAAAAGCCGAAGGGTGAAACGATTGCCTATGAAGAGCTGATCAAGCGCTGGCAAAGCGCCAACTAAGCTTTCCTCCTGAAGCCTCACGCGGGGAGCAGCGAATTTCGCTCCCCGCGTGAATCCTCAAATGCGTTGACGCCACCACGGTCGGCGCGACACTCTTGGAAAGTCCGCAAGAGGCATAGGAATTCATCGCAATGACGTTGGAGTTAAAAGGCGTCGCCAAACGATCCGGCGCGGATATGCATATCTATCCGACCGACCTGACGCTTGATGCCGGCGGCTTCAATGTTTTGCTTGGGGCGACCGGTGCGGGAAAAACCACGCTGATCAAGATGATGGCCGGGCTCGACAAGCCGACATCAGGCGAAATCTGGTTCAACGGCCAGAACGTCACGGACGTATCGCCCCAGCGCCGCCGTGTCAGCCTCGTTCACCAGTTCTTCGTCAACTATCCGCATGTTTCGGTCTACGAAAATATCGCCTCGCCCTTGCGGATTGCCGGTCTCCGCCGGACCGATATCGACAAGCGCGTTCATGAAACCGCTGAATTGCTGCGACTGACGCCGATGCTCAAGCGGCGCCCCGCCGAACTCTCCGGCGGCCAGCAGCAGCGCACGGCGATCGCTCGCGCCATCGTGAAGGATGCCGATCTCGTACTCCTCGATGAGCCGCTCGCCAATCTCGACTACAAGCTGCGCGAGGAGTTGCGCGATGAGCTGCCCCGGCTGCTCGGCGGGCGCGGCTCCATCGTCGTTTACGCGACCTCGGAGCCATCGGAAGCGCTGCTGCTCGGCGGCTCCACCGCCACGATGCATGAAGGCCGCATCACGCAATTCGGTCCGACACCGGATGTCTATCGCTCACCCAAGACCCTTCTGACGGTCCAGGTCTTTTCCGATCCGCCGATCAACACGGCCAATGTCGAGAAATCCGGCATACGGATAATCCTGCCGGGAACCGCTGTGTCATGGGACGCGTCCGGCGCGATCGCGTCCGCTCCCGATGGCCGCTATGTCGTTGCGATCAGGCCGCATTTCGTCAGTCCCCGCAATGATGGCGGTGGTAATTCCGTTCGCATGAAAGGCCGGGTTCTTGTCACCGAACTGTCAGGATCAGAAAGCGTGGCGCATTTCGAGATCGGGAACGGACTGGGTGATTCCGTCTGGGTCAGCCAGAGCCACGGCATCCATCCCTTTCAGATCGGCCAGACGCACGAATTCTTCGTGGACATCTCGCAATGTCTGTATTTCGATCCGTCCGGCGGACGTGTCGGGGGCTGATGGAGAGATAAATGGCGCGCATCGAACTTAGAAATCTCCGTCATTCCTATCTGCCGTCTCCGTCGAGCCCGGACGATTACGCGCTGAAACGCATCGACCTGGAATGGCGTGACGGCGGGGCCTATGCGCTGCTCGGCCCATCCGGCTGCGGAAAAACGACGCTCCTCAACATCATTTCCGGACTTGTCATCCCCACGGAAGGCCAGGTTCTGTTCGACGGCCGCGACGTTACCAATCTGCCAACGGATGCACGCCACATCGCACAGGTTTTCCAATTCCCGGTCGTCTATGACACGATGACCGTCTACGACAATCTCGCCTTTCCACTGAAAAATCGCGGCGTGGCGCGCGACCGGATCGACAAACGTGTGCATGAAATCGCGGAGATGCTTGAGCTGACCGACATGCTCCGCACACGCGCATCCGGCCTGTCGCCCGACGGCAAGCAGAAAATCTCGATGGGCCGCGGCCTCGTGCGCGAAGACGTCAATGTCGTCATGTTCGACGAACCGCTCACCGTGATCGACCCGCATCTGAAATGGCAGCTTCGCTCGAAACTGAAGGAGCTGCATCAGAAAGTCCGTCTCACCATGATCTATGTGACCCATGACCAGACCGAAGCCCTCACTTTCGCGGACGAGGTTGTCGTGATGCAGGAAGGCGAGATCGTGCAGATCGGTACGCCGGTCGAGCTGTTCGAGAAGCCCGCCCACACCTTCGTCGGCCATTTCATCGGCTCGCCCGGCATGAATGTCCTTCCCTGCGAGCTTCGCGAAGGAGCCGCGACCTTCGAGGGACGTCCGGTTCCCGTTGCGACGGACATCGGCCAGGTGGACCGTTCGGCAAAACTGGAGATCGGCGTTCGCCCGGAATTCGTGCATTTCGCGAACGGTCATGACACGGAAGGGCTGCCCGTCAATATCGTCAAGATCGCCGATGTCGGACGGCACCGCGTTGTTGAAGCCAGGTCCGCAACGAGCCGCATCTATGCCCTGCTCGAGGAAGATCAACCCGCACCGGAGGGCGATGCGCATCTAGTCTTCGATCCCGGGCACACGCGGGTCTATGCGGATGGATGGCTTGCGCCGGACAAGGCAGGAGCTTGAGACATGGCGACGAAAACCGAAAATCAGCGCGCATGGTGGCTCGTCGTACCGGTCCTGATACTGGTCGCTTTCAATGCCCTGATTCCAATCATGACGGTGGTGAACTATTCGGTTCAGGAGACTTTCGGCAATAATCTGTTCTTCTGGCACGGTGTCGGCTGGTTCGTGGATGTTCTGAACTCGGACCGTTTTCATGCCGCCCTCGGCCGGCAGCTTATGTTCACCGCGATCATTTTGCTGATCGAGGTGCCGCTTGGCGTCGCCATCGCACTCACCATGCCACGCAAGGGGCCGTGGGTTCCGGTCTGCCTCGTGCTGATGGCGCTGCCGCTCCTGATCCCGTGGAATGTTGTCGGCGCGATGTGGAACATCTTCGCGCTGCCGGATATCGGTCTGCTCGGCTACACGCTGACCTCGATGGGCTTCGACTATGACTATACGCAGCAGCCGTTCTCGGCGTGGTTCACCGTCATCCTGATGGATGTCTGGCATTGGACATCGCTCGTCGTGCTGCTCGCCTATGCCGGGCTCGTCTCCATCCCTGACGCTTATTATCAGGCGGCAAGGATCGACGGTGCACGTCCCTGGGCGGTGTTCCGCTACATCCAGCTGCCGAAAATGAACCGTGTGCTGACCATTGCGGTTCTGCTGCGCTTCATGGATAGCTTCATGATCTACACAGAGCCTTTCGTGCTGACCGGCGGCGGCCCCGGCATCTCCACCACCTTCCTGTCGATCGATCTCGTCAAGATCGCGCTCGGCCAGTTCGACCTCGGCCCGGCGGCGGCGATGTCACTGATCTACTTCGTCATTACACTGCTGGTCTCATGGGTGTTCTACACCGTCATGACGCGCGGCGAGCAGAATTAGGGAGCACGGGGAACATGCGGAAACTGACCTGGCTCGCGCCGACGCTCTACATCATCTTCCTGATGCTGCCGATCTACTGGCTGCTCAATATGTCGTTCAAGACGACGAATGAAATCCTTGGCGGCTTCAGCGCGCTGCCGATCGACTTCACAACGGAAAACTACGTCAAGATACTCACCGACCCGACCTGGTATTGGGGCTATATCAACTCGCTGCTCTACGTTTCGATGAATATGGTGATCTCGGTCGCCGCCGCGCTGCCCGCGGCCTATGCCTTTTCGCGTTACCGTTTCCTGGGCGACAAGCATCTGTTCTTCTGGCTGCTGACGAACCGCATGGCCCCACCCGCCGTTTTCGCCCTGCCCTTCTTCCAGCTTTATTCAGCGGTCGAATTGTTCGATACCCATATCGCGGTCGCGCTTGCGCACTGCCTGTTCAACATTCCGCTGGCCGTCTGGATATTGGAAGGCTTCATGTCCAGCGTGCCGCGTGAACTGGACGAGACGGCCTATGTGGACGGCTACTCCTTCCCGCGTTTCTTCGTGCGGATCTTCATGCCGAATATCGCCTCCGGCGTCGGTGTGGCGGCCTTCTTCTGCTTCATGTTTTCATGGGTCGAGCTTCTCCTGGCGAAGACGTTGACAGCGGTGGACGCCAAGCCGATTGCCGCGACGATGACGCGGACGGCTTCGACCTCGGGATATGAACTCGGCCTGCTGGCCGCCGCCGGGTGCCTGACGATTATCCCCGGCGCGATCGTGATCTATTTTGTGCGCAACTATATCGCCAAGGGCTTCGCGCTCGGGCGCGTCTAGCCGTAAACCGCTGGGCGCAACATCAGGGAGACACGCCAATGGGACTTGGATGGATGGCATGGACCTGGGAGACGGCGCTGGTGTTCATCTTCGTCTTCGGGAGCATCGCCTTTATGGGCTTTCTCGAAATACGCAATCCGGGCGGAAATCCGCGAGACGGCATCCTCGGCCTGCGGACGACGCGCGGCGACCGGCTGTTTCTCAGCATGCTGGGCTCAGCCTATATCTTCCTCGCCTGGCTTGCCGTGATGGGCACCCCGCTCTGGGAGCTGATCCCGCTGATCGTGCTCTGGTTTGCCTTCGTGTTCCGGAAATTCTGAAAGGCGGCACCCGGGCTCGAACCGCTTGTCTGTCGACTATTTATTCGCAAAATTCGGCCATCTCGTTGGCCCAGGGCGGGTTCGCTCCATGCCGTGACACGCAGATCGACGCCGCAGCAATACCATAACGAAGCGCCCCAGCCAGTACGTCCGCCGGTATATCGCGGACCCTCGGCCTTGCCAGATAATCCTGCCTGCTGAGCCATGTCAGAAATCCTGCATTGAACGTATCGCCCGCGCCGACCGTATCGGCTACGTCAACGGCGCGCCCCTCGATCGCAATCGGCGGCGCATCCCGCATATAGCCCGTCGCGCCTCTTTCCCCCTGGGTCACGATCACGACGGCCGGCCCCATCTCAAGCAGGAGATGCGCCTTCTCCTCCAGCGTCTGCCCTGAGGCAAGAATCCAGTCGAGATCGTCATCCGAGACCTTGACGATATCGGCGATCGGAAACAGCTCCTGCAATCGCTGGCGATAGGCGGTCTCATCCGTGATGAAAGCGGTGCGAATATTCGGATCGAGCATGATGGTTCTATGCTCCGCCTCCCGTTTCGCAAGCGCCGCATAGGCGCTGCCGCAGGGCTCGTTGACGAGACTGATCCCGCCGAAGAACAACGCCACCGCCGTATCCGGGACCGGGCCAAAATCGCCCTCCTTCAACATCCGGCCTGCACTGTTCTCGTCGAAAAATGCATAGCTTGCATGACCATCGGACAATTTCACGAAGGCCAGCGTCGTTGGCCTGCCGCTGATGACGGCGCCCGAAGCATCGACACCGGATTTCTGCAAATCGCTCCGGAGCTGATCGCCGAAAAAATCCGTGGAAAATCCTGACAGGAATCCTGCGTCGGCTCCGAGACGTCCGATCGCTATCGCCGTGTTGTAAACCGACCCTCCACTAAATGGAACATATCCCGTCGCGCCGCTCACCGTCGCCTCGGGGATCATGTCGATCAACGCTTCACCGCAACATATGATCATATCGGCACATCACTCCCATCGCGGTTCCTGCCGCCAGCGCCATGTTTAATCTGTAATTGCAAATTTTGCCATATGGCGAGACTTGCAATAACCTTGCATAAGGTAAGCTCCAAGGGCAAATTCCCAAACAAACTTATACATTCTCAAGAGGATTCCATGCTGTCTGACCGCACCATCCTTATTACCGGCGCTTATTCAGGCGTGGGGTTCGCATGCGCGCAGGCCTGTCTGAAAGAGGGCGCGAAGGTCATTATCCATGCGCGAACGAAGGACGAGCTGGATGGTGCGCTTGCAAAGCTTGGCGCGAATGCCGCAGGCATCTATGGCGACTTGCTGGAACCGGATATTCCCGCCCGAATTATCGATGAGGCAGTCGGAAAATTCGGCAGGCTGGATGGCCTCGTCAATAATGCGGCAAGCGTTGCGCGCTCGACAATCGAGACGATCAACGCGGCCCATCTGGCGGACATATTCGCGATCAATGCCAGTGTGCCGCTCCTCCTGATTCAGGCGGCATTGCCTCATCTCGAAACAGGCAAGGACGGCGCCATCGTCAATATCGGCTCTATCAACGCCTATACCGGTGCGTCAAAGCTGCTTGCCTATTCAGCCAGCAAGGGCGCGCTGATGACCGCCACACGCAATCTTGGCGACGCGCTCGCCGAACGGGCCGTGCGCATCAACCAGATCAATATCGGCTGGACATGGACCGAGAATGAACACAAGGTCCAACTTTCCGAGGGCCAGCCGGAGAACTGGGCCGATCTGGCGCCCAAAACACTGGTGCCGCGCGGCAGGCTTACCCAGCCCGAAGAGGTGGCGGCGCATGTCGTTTTCTGGCTCTCTGCGGCGAGCGCTCCCGCGAACGGCCAGGTTTACGAGCTGGAACAGTTCCCGCTGCTCGGACGTTATGTTGCGCCCATGCCATCCTCAAAGGATGAGAATTGAGGTTTGCGCGTATTCTATTGAATGTAACGCATCCGCAAGGCTCCATCTCCCGGGGGCGCCAAGACCGTAGGTGAGCCTGGAGCCCCGTTCGTTCTTCCTTCGAGCCCGAACAGATGTCTCCAGGGATCGCCGGGATGTCGCCCTGCGCCCTGGCGGGGAAGAATTCAGAGTCCCGCGCAATGCGGATGGGCTGGTCAGGCGGCTCAAACCGCTTGGCGCCATATGTGATTGCGCTTGAGGCTACCGGCGGCTTCGAGGCCGTC
>CAYOUP010000045.1:0-13524 GCA_964407125.1 uncultured Hyphomicrobiaceae bacterium
GTTCCACGGTTTTCGTCTGGATACGGAAGACCGGATCTGGACCAGCGCGGCAAGTGGCGTCCTCTGCTATGACCCGGATGGAACGCTGATCGGCAAGGTCCGGGTTCCGGAGACCGTGGCGAATATCTGCTTCGGCGGATTCAAACGCAACCGCCTCTACATTTGCGGCACCACTTCGCTCTATTCCGTCATGGTCATGGGGAATGGTTGCAGGACAGTCTGAACAGGTGATTTCAGCGCCGGTGAAAACGACTTGCGGCGCTGCGCAGTTTCAGCAATTGCTTTTATGCATAATTTAAAAATATTATAATGAGTAAGTAATAGGCGGTAAAAAACTGCGATCATGGTGGAGACATTCAGGGCGAACCCGGCGCTGAGTTATATCGGCGCGGGGTTGAACAGGGCTGAATGTGTGCTGACGCATTCCAGCGGAACGCTCATTGTTTCTGACTGGACCGGTAATGGCGGCGTCAGCGTGATCGCCCCAGACGGGCGGACCGGACGGGTTCTCGCAGCGGAAGGGCAAAAGCCGCTACGCCCTAACGGTATCGCGCTTGACGATGATGGATCGATACTGGTCGCTCATCTTGGCGAGACGGATGGCGGTGTCTGGCGGTTGCGTGCGGACGGATCGGTCGAGCCGGTGCTGACCGAAGTGGATGGCCAGCCGCTTCCGCCGACGAATTTCGTTCATCGCGACCGGGACCGGCTCTGGATCACAGTCTCGACACGCCATTCTCCGCGTCAGCTTGCCTATCGCGGCGATATTGCCGACGGTTTCATCGTGCTTAAGGACGCCGATGGTGCGCGGATCGTGGCCGATCATATCGGCTACACCAATGAATGCTTTCTCTCGCCCGGCCGAACGCGATTATTCGTGAATGAGACCTTTGCCCGCAGAACCTCTCAATATGATGTGACCGGACGCGGTCTTGAGAACAAGACGATCGTCGCCCGCTATGGCGAAGGCACCTATCCGGACGGTGTGGTGCTCGACAGTGAAGGCGCCTTGTGGGTAACGAGCATCGTCTCCAACCGGGTCATCCGGGTGCGGCCCGGAGGCGAGCCCGAGATTATCCTTGAAGATGCCGATCAGGCCGTGATTGCCGCCGCTGAATCCGCCTATCGCGAGGGCCGGATGGGCGCGGACCATCTCCGCGCGCCACAAAGTGGAAACCCTGATCTTGAAAATGTCAGCAGCCTGTCATTCGGTGGGCAAGATCTTAAGACAGCCTATCTGGGCAGCCTCGGCGGGAAACGCATAGCGAGTTTCCGCTCGGATGTCGCGGGCCTTCGGCCATCGCACTGGAACGTGGATATATCCGCATTGATAGCAGCATCCGGACTTTCTTTGGTCGACTCATAGGAAAAAATCTTGGGCTCGTACTGTCGGCTGTCGTTTCCGCATCCAGCGTTGCGAAGATAAACGGATTCCTACGAAGGTATGAAGAATTAACGCATCGCTGAATAGTACGCTCATGTATAATTCAAGAGAATAATTCCAAAAAAATCGCCACCATGTGAAGAAATGAACAGGATTGTTATGGAGATCCAGAGCCGGTCCGGCTCTCGTACCGCCGCAGACCGCGCCTATGAAATTCTGAAACAACGCATTCAGAATAATGTGATGCCTCCTGACAGCCAATATCTTGAAAGCGAGCTGGCGGCCAGTCTGGAAATGAGCCGGACGCCGGTCCGGGAAGCCTGTGTTCGCCTCGCCGAGGAAGGGCTGCTTGAGTTGCGTCCGCGTAAAGGCGTGCGCGTCCTGCCGATCTCTGCGGCGGATATGAGCGAAATCTATGACGTGCTTTCCGTTCTGGAGGCGGCGATCGCAAGAGTGCTGGCGTTGAAGCCGGCATCGCAGGCCGAGATCGAGGCGTTGTTCGGCGCCGTCGATGCAATGGACGCCGCGCTTGAAGCCAACGATCTCGATGCGTGGGCGGTGGAGGATGAGCGTTTCCACCGCATGCTCGTGGAATTTGCCGGACATACGCGGCTGGCGGCGATTGTCCGGAGCTATTGGGGGCTGGCAAACCGCGCGAGGCGGCTGACGCTTCTGGCGCGTCCCAAGCCGACCCAGTCCAATCGCGATCACCGTGATCTGGTTGAAGCCATACGTGATGGCGAAGGAGATAAAGCTGAATTAATTCACCGTGAGCATCGCCGTAAACACGGGGAACTGCTCGTCTCCATCCTGCGTGATATCGGCCTGAAATAGCTCGCGGTAGAGCTTGTCGTCACATCATCCCCACAGTGCCCTTTGCGGCGGATAGATCTTACCTGCTTCATATTTCAAGGCGTGCGTGCGGTCCTGCGCGAGCAATAACGGGCCATCCAGATCAACCCAGCGCGCATAGGGTGTAATCAGCATGGCAGGCGCCATTGCCAGCGACGAAGCCAGCATGCAGCCGACCATGATCTCCAGCCCGTGGCTTTTTGCAGCTTCCGCCAACACCAGCGCCTCCGTCAGGCCGCCCGTCTTGTCGAGCTTGATGTTTACGGCCTGATAACGCCGGGCGAGCGTATCAAGACCTTCTGATGTATGAGCGCTTTCATCAGCGCACAGAGGAACAGGTGAACGCAGCGTTTCAAGGATTGCGTCGTCCGAGGCGGGAAGCGGCTGCTCGATCAGCTCAACGCCGGCCTTCGCACACGCCCCCGCGTTGATGGCGAAATTTTCCTCAGTCCACGCCTCGTTGGCGTCAACGACAAGACGTGCATTCGGAGCGCCGCGACGGACGGCCGCGATCCTTTCCGCATCACCATCGCCGCCCAGCTTGATCTTCAGGAGCGGACGGTCAGCCGCCTTACGCGCCGCATCCTCCATCGCTAGCGGATCGCCGAGGCTAAGCGTATAGCAGGTTGTCACGGGAGGCGGCTCGGCCATCCTCGCCAGCTCCCAGGCCCGCTTGCCCGAAGCCTTCGCCTCGTAATCCCAAAGTGCGCAATCGAGCGCATTGCGCGCGGCTCCGGGTGGCAATGCCTGAGCGATCTCCAGCCTGCCGCCGCCATCCGACAACAAATCAGCCTGCGCCGAAATCAGGGCCTCGACACCATCGACAGTCTCGCCATAGCGCGCATAGGGAACACATTCTCCGCGCCCGGAATGAACGCCATCGGAAACGGTTGCGGTCACGACCACCGCTTCCGTCTTGCTTCCACGGGAAATCGTGAAGCTCCCGGCAATCGGAAAGCGGTCGATCGAAACAGTCGAGACAGGCTGGCCATTATTTCCTTCGTTTTCCTACCGGCCAGCCGGGGCCGGGTCGCCAAACTCATCCGCAATGCGCGCAACGAGATTGTCGACACCGAAGCGAACCGGATCGGTCGCGGGCAATCCGCCATGCGCCTTCGAGATTTCATCGAGCAAGGCGCGCGCTGCGGTTTCATCCAGGGCCTGCGTATTGACGGCGATGCCTGTGCAGCGGATGGCGGGATTTGTCAGACCACCGCATTGTATCGTCAGGTCGATCACCTGCTGGATCGTCGGCAATGGCGTTAGCACGCCGCGCATCGTCTTGCGGGTCGGCTCGTGACAGACGATGAAAGCATCGGGCTGCGAGCCGTGAAGCAAACCGAGGCTGACACCGGCAAAAGAGGGATGAAACAGCGATCCCTGCCCCTCGACGAGATCCCAGTGACCGGGGTCGGCATCGGGCGAAATCCATTCCGCCGCGCCGGAGATGAAATCGGCAACGACCGCATCTATGGCGACACCGCGCCCGGAGATGAAAACGCCGGTCTGCCCCGTCGCCTTGAAATCGGCATCGAAACCGGCGGCACGCATACCCGCTTCCAGCGCCAGCACGGTATATTTCTTGCCAACCGAGCAATCCGTCCCGACCGTCAGCAGGCGCTTCCCGGTTCTCTTGGTCCCCTTGCCGGTTGCAAAGGTGCGGTCCGATTGGCGCACGTCGAACAGTGAACGGCCGTTCCGCTCCGCCGCCGCGCGGATTTCCGGCCTGGAGCTAAGACGGATATGCAAGCCGCTGGCGATATCCAGCCCGGCGTCGAGCGCTTCGGTAATCTGCGCGATCCAGTGATCCGGCAGCGTTCCGCCTGCATTGACGACGCCGATCACCATCGTTTGAGCACCCGCCTTGACTGCGTCCGCGATCGTCATATCGGGAATGCCGAGATCGGCCTTGCAACCGGAGAGGCGTAGCTGGCCAAGACACCAGTCCCGCCGCCAGTCAACAATGCCCTGCGCCGTTTTCGCCGCGAGTTGGTCCGGCACATCGCCGAGAAACATGAAATAGGGATTTCTGATCTGCATTGGGAGAATATCGGGGGAAATGCCCCGTCGCGCAATCTGCAACGTAATCTCTTCACTGTTTGTGACGAGGCATCTCGCAAATGTGATGTAAATCCGCTTTCATAACGTGCCAAGAAGACTTATATGCAATTGCATGTAGGAGAATTGCGATGCCCAATGACCCCCCGTTCGACGTCTCGCCCTCTGACCGCCCGATTGATCCCGGTACGAGGATCGGGCATGTCCATCTGAAAGTCGCCAATATTCCGCGTGCGCTGGAATTTTACATCGGCGTTCTGGGCTTTGAGCTGGTAACGGCCTATGGCGATCAGGCAGCCTTCATTTCGGCGGGCGGCTATCATCATCACATCGGGCTGAATACATGGGAAAGCCGGAACGGATCACCGCCGCCGCGCGGTACCACCGGCCTTTTTCATGTGGCGATTCTGTATCCGACACGCACCGCGCTTGCCGATGCGCTCAAACGTGTCGAGGATGCCGGTATTCCGCTCGATGGCGCCAGCGATCACGGCGTTTCCGAAGCGCTCTATCTGCGTGACCCGGACGAGAATGGCATCGAGCTGTATTGGGACCGGCCGAAGGAGCAATGGCCTCGCGACGAAAAGGGCGGCATTGCCATGTTTACGCGACGGCTGGATCTCGCTTCGTTGAGGGCTGAATTGGCCGCTTAGATTGCATTTCCGGTGGCGAGCCACTTGCTATGCATGCGGGCGGCATAGCGCCGCATTCAAAAACCCGGCAGGACCTTCACCAGTGGCTGATCCGGCAAGGTCCGGTACGACACCGTTATCGTATTCTCCTTCGAAATTTCGACATTGAACTTCTCGCTCAGCGTCCCGAGAAACAGCGCCAAGGTCGACTGGCCGAAATAATGCATGGGCAGCACAAGCCGCGCCTTCAGCAATTCAAGGACTTCCAGCATCGCTGTCTGGCTCATCGTGTAGGTGCCGTCAACCGGGACCATGACGATATCGAGCTGTCCGATCAGGCCGAGATATTCAGGCCCGAGCGTGTGATGCAAATGGCCGAGATGGCCAATGCACAGATTGGCGACCTCGAAGATGAAAATCGAATTGCCGTCCTTCTCGCGAATACCGTCCCAACCGCGAATGTCGGTCGTGACATTGCGGATGAAAACGTCGCCAACCGTCAGACGGTGTTCGGCGCGATTGCCGTCCGCGCCCCATCCACGCAGGACATATTTTATGCCCGGATCGGGAAAAGGTGTGAAATGAGACGTATGCGCATGATTCATCGTCACGACGTCAGGTAAACGCCCCTGACCCGCATAGCCTGCGTAATCCGTCGCGATGATGATGCCGCCCGCCGTTTCGATCCGGAAGGTTGAATGGCCGACAAAGGTGATCTGCACCTCGTCATTGGCAAGCGCCGCTTGGTCCAATGCGACATACTGGATTTTCGGAGAAGCCTGCGCTAGGGCAATGCAACGGCTGCCAGTCGGGGGGATCTGTTGATCCTGTGCCTGCAGGACAACGGGTGAGTAAACGATCGAGAGAACGAACGTGATCGTTGCGAGGAGGAAAGCGCAACGCCGATCCGAAAGCATACTCTGCATCCTTTTTCTTCGCTGAGAAAAAGATAGCACGAAAATTCGGGATCGCCGTTCAACTCCCCTCGACCGCCGCGATGATCGCGCGGGCCAGCATATCGTGTGGTACGGCTCCAGAAATAACGGGCTGGCCATTGACCATGAAGGTCGGTACGCCGCTGATGCCGGACTGCCGGGTGCGCTCCAGCTCATGCATGACTTCGTCATGGCCTTCATCGCTTTCGAGGAAGCGCTGGGCTTCGCCGCGTTCGATCCCGGCGGCTTCCGCCGCTTCGAGCATCACATTTCGCTCGCCGATATTCTTGCCGTCATGGAAATAGGCGCGGAAGAGATGCTCGACGAGATCATCCTGCTTGCCCTCCCGTCCCGCCAGCCAGATCAGTCGGTGGCACTCGATCGTGTTCGGCGTCCATTTCATCAGCTCGTGACGGAATTCCAGCCCGACGGCTTCTCCGGCTTCCGCGACCTGGCGGTCGAGCCGCCGCGAATAGTCGAGCGAGCCGAATTTGAGCTTGCGATATTCGTCGCGCGGTAAGCCTTCCGCAGGAATACCAGGGTTCAGCTCGAAAGGTTTCCAGACCGCGTCGATCGTATATCGGTCCCGAAGGATTGTCTCGGCCGCTTCCAGGCGGCGCTTGCCGATCCAGCACCAGGGGCAGACAGCATCTGAAACAACCTCGACTCGTACAGTTTTTTTCTCATCGCTCATGGATCAGTACCAAAGTCCGTTAAGATGATAGCGGGCGCGCTGACGCCTCGGAACGAAATGAAGCGGCACCGTTTCCAGACCGGACGTCTCAACAGGGGCAGACGTGTAATCCCGCATCGCAAGCAATCGCTTGATCCGCTCCTCGGTGGGGGGATGTGTGCGCAGAACCGACGGGACCGGCATATTTCGGCCAGGAATAAAGATCGTCTCCAGAATTCGTCCCTGATAGCTTTCGATCTTGTGTAATGCGCTTGCCAAACCTTCGGGATCGCCCGTCAGTTCCGCGCCGATGTGATCGGCGTCATATTCGCGGGCCCGGGAGAGGCCGAGCTGCAAGAGGCTGGAGACGGTCGGGGCGAAATACAGCACAAGGATGCTGAGCAAAGGCACAGGCGGTCCGCCGAACAGCGCTATCGGCACGGAAATCATGGCGATGGCGATGGCCATGAGTGCCATGAAATATGTGAACCGGCTCATCGTATCGGCCAGGCTCATGATCCAGAGATCGTTATTGCGGATATGAGACATCTCATGCGCCAGTACGCCCGTCAGTTCCCGGGCGGTCAGCTTGTTCAGCATGCCCTGTGTCACGACGATAAGGGCGCCGGATTTGACGCCGGTCGCGAAGGCATTGATGACGGGACTTGGAATGACGTAGAGATGCGGTACTGCCGGAAGATCGGCGCGTCTTGCAAGCTCCTCCATGACCCGCAGCACAGGGGCGCCATATTGCGGGTGAACCTTTCGCGCGCCATACATGCGCACGATGATTTCCGGTGCGATGCGCGGGCTTATCAGCAAGAGGACCGCGATCATCACGAAAGCCCAGACCACTCCGGATTTACCGAAGAGCAGCCATGCGGAGAAGGACATGATCAACCCGATCCCGCCAACCAGCATGACGGAATGGAGAACATTGCTGAAACGCGAAGTCGGGTCCGAGACAGAATATATCTGGGAAATCATCTCTAATATATAGGCCGGAATTCAGGCGGGTTCGAGTAAGAGAGTCGTGAAAAAGGGGCGAGCGGGCCCGAGCATTGCTCAGGCGAACGCTTGCTTGGATGTGGAGTCCGGTTTTTTTCTGTAGGCCTTATTGATAATGGGCAGGATGTCTTCCGCCTTGCTGGCCGTGTGATAGTTGATATCGAGGCCGGAGTTGATGAAACCGAGCTTGCGCATCTGATCGAAGAGCTGGATGAGCGGCTGCCAGTAGCCGTCAATATCCGCAATGACGACCGGCTTGTCATGGTGGGATAGCTGGACCCAGGTGATCTGCTCGACAAGCTCCTCAAGCGTACCGACGCCCCCAGGCAGAGCGACGAATGCGTCGGAGCGCTCGAACATCAGCATCTTGCGTTCGTGAAAGGTCTTGACCTCGATCAGCTCCTGAACGCCGGCAAATGGCACTTCTTTCGCTGGCAGGTTTTCGGGGACGATGCCCGTTACGTGCCCCCCTGCTTCCAGGGTCGCTCTCGCAATGTGCCCCATCAAGCCGACGCTCGCCCCGCCGTAAACCAGACCGATGCCGTTATCTCCCAGAATTCTCCCGAAAGCCTGTGCCGCCTTGACATAAACAGGATGCGCACCGTCATTCGATCCGCAATAGACGCACACATTCTTGACGCCGTTATTTTTCATAGGTTTTTTCGTACCTTCTGCAATTATTGTGACCATTTAGCACAATTTCATTTCGCCCTTCTTTATATGATTTACAATGTCTAACATGGGCAGGTTATGGAAGTGGTCTGCAACGCAGACTTGGAGAAATGCCGCTTTTATGGTTTAAAACGCCTCACGATGAACCTTTGCCCATATTCAAGGAACCGGGGGCGTTACCGTTCAGCTGATGCAGGCGCCCCGCTCGTGAATTTGTATAGAGATCGTAAGGCTTCCGCTTTGTCCCATTTATGACGGGGGCGAAACGTCTTTTGTGAATGAGGTTTAGGTTAATGCGGAACGCCAGGACGCTGCTTGCCCTCCTTCTGCTGGCAA
Source organism: uncultured Hyphomicrobiaceae bacterium (assembly GCA_964407125.1). GTDB lineage: Bacteria > Pseudomonadota > Alphaproteobacteria > Rhizobiales > Rhodomicrobiaceae > JAHQVI01. The sequence goes on from CAYOUP010000045.1 coordinate 8,551, forward strand.
TTGTGGCCGGTGCCGTTGCCCTGATATTTTTCATCGGAAACAGTCCGCAACAGCAAGCGGCGAGAGAGGATGCGCAGCCGGCTGCAAAAGTGCAGGAAAATGCAGCTTTGCAAGACGCCGCGCCGGGTCAGCCTGGTGCCCCGAAGACGGGTACGCCGAGACCGACCTTCGACGTCGTGCGCGTTGAGAAAGACGGCTCGGTCGTCATGGCCGGGCAGGCTGAAGCAGGCGCAACCGTCATTATCCGAAGCGGCAAGCTCGAGATCGGTCGCACTGTCGCCGACGCAAATGGCGAATGGATATTGCAGCAGGACAAGAAGCTCCAGCCCCGCGAGCACAGCATTGAGCTGAGCGCAGTGTCGCCCGACGGCGAACGGACCCTGTTTTCGAAGCAACGGCTTGCACTTTCGCTTTCTGACCTGAAACAGGACCAGCCGCTGGTTGCTCTCACCGAAGAGGGCAAGGCAACCCGCATCCTGCAGATGCCAACGCCGGAAATGCTTGATAAGCTGGCGAAAGCGAAAGCTGAGCAGGGCAAGAGCGTTGCATCTGTCGAGGACATTCCGGCAACGACAGTCGTGACAACCCAATCGGACTCCGTTAGCGGCAAGAATGCGCCTGCGCAGGCTGAGTCCGGATCTGAAACTGTCGTAGGCTTTGCCTCGGTGGACTATGAGGACGCCGATCAGAAAAGCATGGTCTATATCAGCGGCGTTGGAACGCCGGGCTCACGCGTCGCGATTTACATCGACAATATCTTCGCCGGCTTCGCGGTCGCCGACGCGTCAGGAAACTGGAGCTTTGCCGAAAACCGGCAGCTTGGTGGGGGAACCCATATTCTGCGCGCAGACGTTCTTGAGAAAGCAACCAGTTCCGTCGTGGCGCGCGCCGAGGTTAATTTCGAACGCGAACCGGCCACCGAGACCAGAACCGCTTTGTTCGATCAGGGGTCAAAAAGCACTGAAGACCTGAATGTAACGGATGCGACGGCTGATGCGAATGCAGCCAAGGCAGAGCCGAAAATTGTCGTTGTGAAAAAGGGTGACACCCTCTGGCATATTGCCGAACAGTTTTACGGCAGTGGTGCCCGGTATACGCAGATCTTTCAGAACAACCGGAACCAGATCCGAAGTCCCCACAAAATCTATCCCGATCAGCGATTTGTTCTTCCGAGCGACAAGCCTGAGCTCAATCAGTAAACGTCCACCAATCTGACGGAGCCACAATGTGCATGCTCCGTTCAAGTCGGCGGTGCGTGCCTGTGTGATAAGCAGGTGATAATCACGCACTGAGTTGCCGCCACATTTAATACAACTTTTGATTGCATTGTGTCTTTTTTCTCCTGTATAGCGGTCATTGTATCGAATGTGCGCGAGGTTCGTTGCACATCGAAGCCCGGCGAGTGATGACCGTGATGGCCAACAAGCGGAAAAAAATCTTGCGGCACAGCGGTCCCGCCGTGTGGGGCGGGACATGTTTTCTGTTCGCCGGATGGGGGATGGTTCTGTATGAACCGCTGATCTTCCCCGCAATTCTGCACAGCGGAGCCGGATCGCTCTTGCCGAAGCCCGGTTATAACCTCCCTATTATCGGCCAAAGCGCGATTATCACGGGCATCGGTCTGGCCCTGCTGGGCTTACTCATTCAGCTCATGCGGCTGCTGATGAAACTGGCCGCGATTAGTGCAGCTAAAACCCAGCCTGCGATGCAAGCGATGCAGTCCGCGGAGCGTAGGATGCCTGTTCATGTGACGGCTGACAGCAGTCAAAATCGCGTAATACCGCCGGTCCCGAGGCGCGCGGCAAAGGATCCGGCGCGTGAGGTTATTACGCGCGGCGCATTGAATGGCCGGGGATATGTGTTGTTTCGCGACGGTTCCGTGGTGGTTGAGACGCTTCTGGGGCCGAAGCGCTTCGGTTCGATGACGGATGCGCAGGACTTCATTGCAGCGAGGTGAGTTTATCCGAGTTCACGTCAGCCTGAGATAAGGGTGTATTTTCGCCCATGGTCTCAGGCATGATTTCAGTCAAACCGGAAGTAGTTAGGCTGACAAGATCAAGAATAACCGGAGATCATAAATGACGGGTGCGACAGGCTTTATTCCATGGAGTTTTGGCGGCGGCGAGGTGAGGTCATCGGAGACGAAAACAGAAAGCGTCGCTCAGACAGCCCAGCAGAATGATAATGGCGAAAATGCTTATCCGGATGCATTCGAGTTGATCGAGCTCCACAGCCGATGGTTTGGTGATGACAACAACCAGGCTGCAGTGGCCACTGCTGAAGGTAAAATGCCGGGAACGAAGGTCGTGAACAACGAGCTTGTCCATAAACAGGGCCCGGTAGTCTATCGCATCATAAAAAGCGATCAGACGGCCGCGAAGGAAGCTCCTGATCCGGGACAGACCGAGCCACAGGAATCTCGCCACGAATCGATCGCGGAAACGCTTGCCCGCGCCGAACAGGTCTTGCAGCAATTGCCCGATCTGCCGCATCAGCCGCAGCATTCACGTCTGCAAGCCAGCCTGTCAGCCCTTGAGGCCGCGCTTTCGGGAACGACATTATCTGCTCTGGAGACAGCTTTGGCCGGACGCGAGATGCCGGCAAAAAAAGAAGCGAGCTGATAAGAGTCCGGCCCGCACTGTTAGTCTGGCTCTTGCGGCGGGCGGACATTTCCGTCACTTTTCCTTCTTCTGAGTTACGGACCTGTATGGGGATCAGGGATGAGTGACGAAATCTATCTGCGTCCGGCTGCCTTTCTCTGGGGCCGTGCCGCACGGGAAGCGATCGCCAGCGGCCACGCCATTGCTATTGCTGGCGGACCGGCGGCCTCTCCCCTTTTCGAGGTCATCGAAGGAACACCGCAAGCGTCGCGGCGCAGCTTCGTGACCGCGCGCGATCTCGCCGCGAGCAGCGATGCCGCCATAGCGAAAAGCCTATCGCTTATCAGCACGCAGCGGACACAAGTGGCCGGTCTCTCGATGGATCGCCCGCGCGTCATGGGCATCGTCAATGTTACACCTGACAGCTTCTCCGATGGCGGCGATTTCGATACGGCTGAAAAGGCTGCTGCGCATGTTTCCCGCATCATCGAAGAGGGAGCGGACCTGATCGACATTGGCGGCGAGTCGACAAGGCCAGGGGCGGCTCCGGTCGATGTGGAGGAAGAATTACGGCGTGTCCTGCCCGCGATCCAGGCGGCAAAACCGTTCAATTGTCCGATCTCCATAGACACACGCAAGTCTGCCGTCATGAAAGTTGCCCTGGAAGCCGGCGCGTCTATCATCAACGATGTGTCGGCGCTGACATATGACGGCGACACACCAATGGTGGTTGCAGAAGCCGATGCGCCGGTCGTGCTGATGCACGCGCAGGGCGATCCGCGGACAATGCAGGACGCCCCGGCCTATGATGATGTCCTTTTGGAGGTTTACGATTTTCTGGAAGCGCGCATCGCGGCGGCAATCGGAGCCGGGATTGCGCGCGAGAAGCTCATTGCCGATCCGGGCATCGGTTTCGGCAAGACGCTGGAACACAATCTGGCGCTGCTATCCGGCCTTGGCCTGTTTCATGGCCTTGGTGTGCCGCTCTTGCTCGGCGTATCGCGCAAGCGGTCAATCGGCGCTCTGACGGGTGAAAGCGATCCCAAAAAGCGCGTTTCCGGCAGTATCGGCGCAGCCCTCGCGGGAGCCGCCCAGGGCGCGCAGATGTTTCGCGTGCATGATGTCCGTGAGACCGTGCATGCACTGACCTGCTGGCAAGCATCTGTAACGAATTGATAAAATATTTTACTTGGAGTGCTGGCTGACCGGGTGCTACGCCCAGTTGAAGGTAAAGTCGATAACTAAAAATAATATTGTATGCACGAAGTCCGAACTGGAATAATTAGCCGGTTTCTTGCCAAACAGCTTTGCATAAACCGCAAAAATTCATAAATTACGAAGCTTGAAACCAGCGGCAGGGCAAGGAGAATTCATGTCTGGATCATTGTTCGGTACGGACGGCATTCGCGGCAAGGCGAATTCTGGCGCAATGACGGCTGAAATCGCGATGAAAGTCGGTATGGCCGCCGGACATATATTTAAACATGGCAACCATCGGCATCGCGCCGTGATCGGCAAGGATACAAGGCTGTCCGGTTATGCGATCGAGACCGCGATGATGTCCGGCTTCACTTCGGCTGGCATCGATGTGTTCCAGCTCGGCCCGATGCCAACGCCTGCCGTGGCCATGTTGACCCGTTCGCTGCGCGCCGATCTCGGCGTGATGATCTCCGCCTCGCACAATCCGTATCATGACAACGGCATCAAGATATTCGGGCGTGACGGTTTCAAGCTTTCCGATGAAATAGAGAAGCAGATCGAAGAGATGGTCAGCAGCGACTGCGTGTCCCTTCTGGCCGCTCCGGAAGATATGGGTCGTGCGAAACGGATCGAAGGCGCTTCCGAGCGCTATATCGAATATGCCAAGCGCACGCTTGACCGCTCGATCCGGCTCGACGGGCTCAGGGTTGTCATCGACTGTGCGCATGGCGCGGGTTATCGTGTTGCCCCGCAATCGCTCTGGGAACTTGGCGCCGATGTGACCGCGCTGGGTGTGACGCCCGATGGCTTCAACATCAATCTGAATTGTGGCTCGACTTCGCCGGACGCGCTCTGCCGCAAGGTCCGCCAGGCCGGTGCGGATATCGGGATCGCGCTCGATGGCGATGCGGACCGCGTCATCATTGTCGACGAATGCGGAACGATCATAGACGGCGACCAGCTTCTCGCAGCGATCGCCGAATCGTGGAAAACCGATGGCCGTCTGGTTGGCGGAAGCGTGGTTGCGACGGTCATGTCCAATCTGGGGCTGGAGCGTTTTCTGCGCGGCCAGGGGCTGGAGCTGATACGCACTCAGGTTGGCGACCGCTATGTGGTCGAGCGGATGCGTGCGGAAGGCCACAATCTTGGCGGCGAACAGTCCGGCCATATCGTC
>CAYOUP010000046.1:0-13377 GCA_964407125.1 uncultured Hyphomicrobiaceae bacterium
CCGCTGGATTGCTTCGGCCTCCGGCCTCGCAATGACGGTAAAACAGGTGTTCCCATCAAAACTGATTTTGCCGCTAGACGAACACCTGAAACGCAACGCCGCCGAATGCCGTCAGACCGCTCCCGGCTATCGTCCACCCGCGCCAGAAACGTTCTTGCCGGCGCGGGTGGACCGTAAGAACTGATGTCATGATACTGGGCAAGCCACAGTGTATACTGACACGATGAGTCCTGATCACCTTGTCCAGCTTATCACAGACTATCGCTATTGGATCATTATCCCTCTGTCGATCATTGAGGGACCTGTTGTTGCCTTTGTTGTGGGTACGCTCTCCTCGTTCGGATATTTCAATCCGTTCATAGCCATGGGTATATTCTTCACGAAGGATATATTGATGGACGGGACTTTTTACTTCCTGGGCCGGTACGCAAAGCAAACGGCGTTTGTGCATCGAATCCTCAAGAAAGGAGGGCTTCTTACCGAAAGCACAGACAGTTTTAAAGAAGCGTGGGATATCCACGGTTTCCGGACGATGTTCCTGGTTAAATTGCCCCACGGATTCTCGTCTGCTTTTCTGGTGATGTCAGGACTTGTGGAAGCGCCCCTCAGACGCTTTTTCGTCTATGCTGCCATTATCGCACTCGTCCAGTATTCCATATTTTTAGTACTTGGGTATTATTTCGGATCGTTTTTTGCCACGGCGCCAGATCTGTTTACCCGCATACAGTATATTTTTACCGGAACATTGTTCGCTGGAGCAGTATACTTCGTGTTGCTGTGGTACGTGCGCCGTAAGTTCAGGAAACAACAACAGATTTCCGAAGATAATCTTTAGTTTCGTAGGTGCGCAACAAGATCTTTCCACCAGTTCTGCCCGAGGCGGAATACCTCATGCACCGGCGAGGAAGTTGTCAATTTGAGCATCTGGCAGGTCTGAACGAGCGCCGCCGCTGGGTATGTCACGCGCAAGACATCGAGTATCATGCGCATCTCGGCGAAACTGCCACGCCAAATTCCTATTTTTTCAATCTTGCGGGCTTGTGTTACATCACGCCAATCAACAGTGGCAATAGTGAGTTGTTCTTCAATGATGAACGTATTCATATACACCTCAATGCCAAAACGCGGAAGATCGTGAGCATTTCTCAGTGATTTGGCAAGAAGTGACACATGAAGGACACGTTCACCAGAAACAAAATCGAGCCCTATCATTCGATAGAGCCACAAACTATTTCCCCGAAGACTGATGGTGACATCGGCTTTGCCTGATAAAACCGGCTCCACCAGTGCGGTAATGTGTGCCGGTTTTATGCCCCGCAAGTCGGCATCAAGCAGCATCACGATATCCCCGGAGACAGCCGCGACACCTGCGGCCATCGCTTCGGTCTTACCACTATTATGAGGACGCGATATCAGCGTAACCGACGGGAATTGCTCCACCACGTGGCCAGTTCCATCACTCGAACCGTCGTCAACGACGATTATCTCTGAAACGAGCGGATGCTGAACGACGGCTTCAAGGACCGATCGAATGCGCGGTTCCTCATTATAGGCACATATGATGCACGACACCCCCATATTGATATGCCTCATCACGTTGTAACTCTGGTATCTCCGGCATCAGGAAGCCCGGCTGATCGTATCACTGATAGGCTTCATGCTGGCGCAGGACCCATTCGGTGTTCCGGCCCAGCCATTTTTTCTCCAGCGCCTTGAGCTTGCCGCTCTTGTGCCAGTCGGCCACGGCGTCGGAGATCAGCTGCTCGAAATCCGATCCGGCCATGGTCTTGTTAATGGCGATTGCCCACGGCAGAGGAGGTACTTCAGTCTCAATGAGCGTGGCCTTGTCGAGTGACTTATGCAGCCGTTGCTGCTGAATGAGCGTCGCTATCTCGCCAGCGATGGCGTCGCATTTGCCGTTCTCCAGCGAAGTGCGCGCTTCATCCATGTTGCGAACGGCAATTGTCTTCAACCGGGCTGGCGCCTCGGCTAGGGCTTCTGCGTAGTAAGCGCCCTTGAGAACGCAAACGGTCTTACCGCTCAGACCTGAAACCGACTTAGCGCCGCCTTTCGGATGCGCGAGCAAGGCAATCGTTGTCGCATAATAGTAAGGCTCGACCAGCCGCGCCTGTTGCTGGCGGCGATCGGTCACGGCAAGCATGCCAATCAGCGCGTCGTTGAGCCCAAGTTCGATGAATTGCAGCCGACTCGTCGGATTGATCGCAAATGGCTTGAATTTCACACCGACACGTTCGGCAATATCACGGGCCAGATCGATTTCCAGCCCCTGCAATTCGCCGTTGTCATTGCGATAGCCGAATGGCGGATCGTCGTCGCGTACGCCGATGGTGATCTCACCCTTGGCGCGGATGTCGGCGAGCACACTGGCCTGAGCGTTGGGCATGGTCATGACTCCAAAAGCAAGAAATACGGCGACCAGCCGAAAGCTATTGAGAAACGGCATGGGCGAAGCTCCAGCGATGACGGCTACAACAGACGGGTGAGAGCGAAAGGCTGCGGCAATTCCTCACTTGCCTTTGCCAACGTATCCTCCGCTCCCATGACGACAATGCGGCCCTTTTCCGCAATATCATCGAGCGCATCGGCGCAATTGCGGATATCGTCCGCCGTGACGTTGAGAATTTCCGTGCGCACGGCCTGAAGCCAGCTATCGCTCGCGCCATTCAGATAACGCTGCATCGAGCGCATGCCCTTGGCGTCCGGCAGTTCATAGCGGTCGAACTTGCCGATCGTGCCGATGATTGCGCGTTCGCGTTCGAGGTCATCATCCGCCGCGCGGCGCAGGAAGTCCGCCGTCGCGTCATAGACCTTGAGTGTGCCAATGAGATTCGGATCGCGATAGGACGTAAAATAGAAAACTCCCGATATCGGATCGGCAACGCAATTCGCCGTATAGGCGCCGCCCTGCACCCTGATCTTGTCCCAGAGCCAGCCGCCCCGCAGCCAGTGGCTCACCACGACCGCCGCGCCGCTGACCGACCGGCCAAGGCTGGTGAGATCCGCGCCCTTGGCGACATAGTTCACTTTGGCGGGTAATGTGAAGCCTTGCGCGAAAGGATAATCCGGCCGCTCCCATGCAAAAAAGGACGGTTCGCCGGATGGCACAGCGCTCGCCAGCTCTTTCAGCCCATCTTTTGCCGCGCCGATGCCGCTCTCATCCGCCGTGATGTTGATGATCATGGCGTCCTGATGGAGAAGGCGCTCGCGGATCTGTTCCAGCTTCGAAATGATCTGTGTGCGGTCGGATGACATCTGCGTGGCCATATCCCGCAAGGCGAGCAGATAGGAATAACCGCTCATCTGTTCGGCTGCCCAATCCGCGTCGTGGAAACTCGCAGCAAGGCGCTGGCCGATAAACATATGGCCGCCGGGGATCAGGCTGGCCTCGATCCGGGCGCGTTCCTCGCCGATGATCTGAGCGATGCGCTCATCATTATCGAGGCGGGCGGAGAACAGGATTTTCGTCAACAGTTCGCTCAGGTCGGAAAGCCGCTCGGGCATGACCTTGCTGCGAATGATCAGCCATGCCGCCGGATCACTTTCACCGACGATCGCGGAGGTCCATTTCTGTACACCAATCCCGCCGGTCGTGCGCCCGATTTTCTGCGAGAGCGCAACCATGTCCAGATCGCCGGCGCCGGTCTCCAGCAGGGCACGGCGGAAGATGCTGACAAATGGCAGGAGATCGGCAGGAAGCTGGCGGAGGTCGAAGCCGATATCGACATAGACGATGCCGTTTGTCGGCAGATCGTGAAACAGCATTCGGACGCCGGACAGCGTTCCGCTCGCCATCGGTATGATTGTGTGCTTCTTCGGCAAATCGGCAAGGGTCAGCCGTGGAAGTTTCGCCAGCGCTTCAGGACTGTCCGGCGTTTCCTGAAGCGTTTTCAGACGGCGCGCCTCGTCGATGACAGACTGAACTTCATCCGGCGACATCGCGGCGCGCGCCTTGTCCAGCCGGGCGCGCTCCTCGCTGGCTTCCTTCTCGCTGAGACCGGGATCAGGCTTGAAGACAGCTGTCGTGCGATGCGGATTGTCCAGAAGCCAAGTCTGTATCAGATCTTCAAAGACACGCTCACCTTGGGCAAGTCTTTCCTTGAGTGCGTCGAGACGTGCCTCCCAGGCGAGCGGCGCTATTGGAGAGTAATCGTAGTTCCATTGCGAAAGCGCGCGGAAGAGAACGGAAATGCCGCGCGGAAAAGCGCCGGTGTTGTTTTCGCGGAGGCGGAATTCCGCCGTATTGATCGCCGACTCGATGGTCAGCGGATCAATGCCATCCTCGGCCAGCCGTTTCAGCGTATCGAGGATCAGCGTCTCGACCTTCCCGGCATCCTCGGCTGCGACGCCTTTCAGGCCTGTCAAGAATACCGATTGCAGCGAAGCGCCACTATAGCCGCCGCCAATCACGCCCTCGCCCAACCCCGAGTCGATCAGCGCCTTGCGCAAGGGCGAAGCCGAATTGCCGAGCAGGATCGAGTCCAGGATCCCGAATGCGAGATTCCTGTCGGGATCGCCGGCTTCCGTCATCAGCCAGTTGAGCGTCACGCGAGTCTGCTTGTTCGACGCAGCATCGGCATTGACGGGAACCGAATACTCAATCGTGCGGGGGGTATCGAAACGCGGTTGCAGCTCCAAGCTGCTATCCGGTTCGGCCGCCGAAAACTCGTCCAGCGCCGCGCCCAGAATTTCGAGCCGCTTTTCGGGATCGTCATCGCCGTAGAAAAAGAACCGTGCGTTTGAGGGATGATAGAAGCGGTCGTGAAAGCGCTTGAATGTCTCATAGGTCAGGTCCGGAATATTCGCCGGATCGCCGCCTGCATCGTAGCCATAGATCGTATCGGGAAACAGCGAGCGCCACGAAAGCCGTCCGACGCGATCGTCGGGCGAGGAATATCCGCCCTTCATCTCGTTGAAGACAACGCCCTTATAGGTCAGCGGCGCATCGGGCCCGTCCAGCTCATAGTGCCAGCCTTCCTGCTTCAGCGTTTCGGGCGTGATGCGCGGATGAAGCACGGCATCGAGATAAACATCGACCAGATTGTAGAAATCCTGAAGGTTCGTGCTGGCGACCGGATAGACCGTCTTGTCCGAAAAGGTCATCGCATTAAGAAACGTGTTCAGCGAACTTTTCAGCATCTCCAGAAAAGGTGCCTTGACGGGATATTTCCGCGAGCCGCAAAGGACCGAATGCTCCATGATGTGAGCAATGCCGGTTGAGTTCGAGGACGGCGTGCGAAAACTTGCGCCGAAAACCTTATTCTCATCGCTGCCGCTGAGCGAGAGGACTTGAGCGCCGGTTTTTCGATGTCTGAAAAGCTGCGCATTGCAATCGATTTCACTGATGAACGTTTCTTCAAGCTTTTCAAAACGGTCGGAGAGTGACATTGCGCCTCACTTTGGATTTGGGTAATCCACTCTATGTCAGGAGCGGATGAAAATGTTCAAGATTTACACTTCATCCAAAGAGGGTGGATTTATATTGCGCATCCCAGAAACGGCGTCGTAAAACCTTTCATAACGAAAAAGGTGAAACGCATCGCCGGTGATTTGTGCTATTTAGCACATTCAGATCGAAAGACCGGGATTCCTAACGACCGTAGCATGGCGAGCCGAGCCATGTGGCGCGCCCTTGTTTGCCCGCGCCGCCGAACAGCCTTCAGATGGGAGTATCAATGACAGGAACGAACGCCGCCGCAGAGGCACAGCAGCACAACGGCTTTTTTTCCAGATCCCTCGCTGAGAGCGATCCGGAAGTCTATGACGCTGTTGCCGCCGAGCTTGGCAGACAGCAGCATGAAATCGAACTGATCGCCTCGGAAAATATCGTTTCGCGCGCCGTCCTTGAAGCAGCCGGAAGCGTGCTGACCAACAAATATGCCGAAGGCTATCCCGGACGGCGATATTACGGCGGATGCCAGTTCGTAGATGTTGCGGAAAATCTCGCCATTGACCGTGCAAAACGGCTTTTTGATTGCGGCTTCGCGAATGTTCAACCCAATTCCGGTTCGCAGGCCAATCAGGGCGTCATGCTGGCGCTCGCCCAGCCGGGCGATACGATCCTTGGCATGAGCCTCGATGCTGGCGGACATCTGACGCATGGCGCTGCGCCGAACCTGTCCGGAAAGTGGTTCAATGCCGTGCAATATGGTGTCCGGCGAGAGGACGGCCTTTTGGACTACGATCAGGCAGCCGAACTGGCGGAACAGCACAAGCCGAAGATCATCATCGCCGGCGGTTCCGCCTATGCGCGGCAGATCGACTTTGCCCGCTTCCGCCAGATCGCGGACAGCGTTGGCGCCTATCTCTGGGTCGATATGGCTCATTTCGCCGGGTTGGTCGCGGCGGGCGTTCATCCGAGCCCCTTCCCGCATGCCCATGTGGCGACGACGACAACGCACAAGACCTTGCGCGGACCGCGCGGCGGCATGATCCTGACGAATGACGCCGACATCGCCAAGAAAATCAACTCCGCGATTTTCCCCGGACTTCAGGGCGGCCCGCTGATGCATATCATCGCCGCGAAGGCGGTTGCTTTCGGCGAGGCGCTGAAACCGTCCTTTACGCAATATGCGCAAAATGTCGTCGCCAATGCCAAGGCGATGGGTGAAGCGATCCTCGAAGCGGGCTATGGACTTGTTACGGGCGGAACGGATACGCATCTTATTCTGGTCGATCTGCGTCCGAAAGGTCTGACCGGCAAGGCAGCGGAATCCGCGCTCGGCCGCGCCAACATTACCTGCAACAAGAATGCCGTTCCTTATGATGAGCAGAAGCCCTTCATAACGTCCGGCGTAAGGCTCGGTTCGCCGGCAGGAACCACGCGCGGTTTCGGCCAGGGCGAGTTCAGGCAGATCGGCCGCATGATCGGCGAAGTGCTCGATGGGCTCGTGTCCAATGGCGACAGCGGTAACGGACAGGTCGAGGAACGCATCAAGCGCGAGGCGATCGAGCTTTGTGACCGCTTTCCGATTTATGAAGCATAGACAGAAATCCAGTTTTCGAGGCGCATAATGCGGTGTCCCTATTGCGGCGCGAATGATAGTCAGGTCAAGGATTCGCGGCCGACCGAGGACAATAATGCCATTCGCCGCCGACGCAGTTGCGTCAAATGCGGCGGACGCTTTACGACCTTCGAGCGTGTCCAGTTGCGCGAACTCACCGTTCTGAAACGCAGCGGACGGCGACTCCCGTTCGACCGGGAAAAGCTGACGCGATCATTGCAGATTGCGCTGCGCAAACGTCCGGTGGACCAGGAACGCATCGAAAAGATCGTCAGTGCGCTGGTTCGAAAGCTCGAAACACAGGGTGACAGCGAAGTGCCGTCGCAGAAAATCGGCGAGCTGATCATGGATGAACTGCGCCATCTTGACGGCGTCGCCTATGTGCGTTTCGCTTCGGTTTACAAGAACTTCCGCGAAGCACGGGATTTCGAGAGCGTGCTCGGCGAAATAAACAACGAAGGACCGGCGCCGGAGCAAACAGGCAAGCGGGCAAAGAAATCCGCCAAGCCAGCCCCCGTGCCGGATCTCGATGATGAGAAGCGGCGCTGAAAACCTCCCATATGACGTGACGGAGCACGGCCCGCTTAACGCTCACTCAAACATGGCGCTTGCTCTGGCTCTGGGCGCGCGTGGGCTGGGCCAATGCTGGCCCAATCCGGCTGTCGGCGCTGTCGTCGCCGATGATCAGGGGCGTATTATCAGCTGCGGATGGACCGGCCCCGGCGGGCGTCCTCATGCCGAGGCCATCGCCCTGATGAGAGCCGGACCTGCCGCACGCGGCGCAACGCTCTATGCGACACTTGAGCCATGCTCGCATTGGGGGAAAACACCGCCCTGCGCCGAAGCGATCATCGAGTCCGGAATTGCACGGGTCGTCTACGGCGTCACCGATCCGGATGAACGCGTCGCGGGCCGCGGCCTGAAGCGCCTGACGGATCACGGCATCGAGGTCATGGCCGGACCCTATCAGCGTGAGGCGCGATGGCTCGCCCTTGGCCACTATCTGCGGCACACGCAGAACCGCCCCTTCATTCAGCTTAAAATGGCGGTCGACCGCGCGGGGCAGCTGCCTGTGGGCGGGGCCGGCATGCCGGTTTGGGCGACTACGCCGGACGCCCGAAATTACGGACATATGCTTCGCGCCGAGGCCGACGCGATCCTGATCGGGCAGGGTACGCTGCTCGCCGACGATCCCGATCTGACCTGCCGCCTGCCCGGCATGTCCTGGCGCTCGCCGGTTCGTGTCGTACTCTCGACCAATGGCCGCCTGAACCCTTATGCCAAGATGCTGAAAAACATGAGCACCGCGCCGGTCTGGCTGTTCGGCTCCCCCGATATGCCGCAGCGCCGTATCGAGGTTCTGGAGGAGATCGGAACCAGCGTTTTTACGGTCTCCAAGAATCAACAGGGCCGTCTGCATCTGCGCGGCGTGATGCAGGAACTGGCCAATCAGGGCATTACGCGCGTGCTCGTCGAAGGCGGGCCGTCGCTCGAAAACAATCTTTTGCGGGAAGGCCTCGCCGACGAAGTCTTTATCTTTCAGGGGCGTAAGGAGATCACCGGGCCGACCCTTCAGCCGTTCTCGCCACACGGGCTCGAAGCTGTGACAGAAAATCCGGATTATAATCTTGCGGATAAGCGTTATATCGGGGAAGACCTGATCTGGATTTACCGCAGAGCCGAATACTGGTAGGCGCTTTACATGTTTACTGGCTTGGTCAGTGCAATCGGTGAAACACGACGCGCTGAAAACGGACATTTCGACATCGCCTCGCCCTATGCACCGGAGTCGATCGCGCTTGGCGCTTCGATCTGTTGCGATGGCTGCTGTCTGACCGCGACACGGATCGAGGACGATGCATCAGGCGGAAGCGTCTTTACGGTCGAAGCGTCCAATGAAACGCTGGGCCTGACGACGCTGCGCGAATGGCGGGCCGGACGGAAGATCAATCTGGAGCGTTCGCTGAAAATCGGTGATGAGCTGGGTGGCCATATCGTGACGGGGCATGTCGACGGCGTTGCGAAAATCATATCTGTGACGCCAGATGGTGCGTCGCGGCGTTTCGAGATCGAATGCCCCCGCGAACTCGCCAAATTCGTCGCCGCGAAAGGCTCCGTCGCACTGGACGGCACATCGCTGACCGTAAACACTGTTGATGCCAATCGCTTTACCGTCAATCTCATCCCGCACACGCTCGCAGTAACGAATTGGGGTCAAAAAAGCGCAGGCGGCCACCTAAATATGGAGGTCGATCTGATGGCGCGTTATGCTGCGCGTCTGGTGGAGCGAATTTGACATTTGAGTCGAACCACTGGCAGAAACAGGAAGCACGGCCGCATGAGCGTCGTACAAAAACCACGGTATTTCGGTCAGTTGTCCTCGATTGAGGAAATCATTGAGGATGCGCGTAATGGCCGGATGTTCATTCTCGTGGATGCCGAAGACCGCGAAAATGAAGGCGATCTCATCATCCCTGCCGAAAAAGCGACGCCCGAAGCGATCAACTTCATGGCGCGTTATGGACGCGGCCTGATCTGCCTTGCGCTGACCGAAGAACGCGCGGATGAACTTCAACTCGAACTGATGTCCCGTTCCAATCAGTCGCGCCACACCACCAATTTCACCGTCTCCATCGAGGCGCGCGAGGGTATCACGACGGGCATCTCCGCCTATGACCGCGCCCATACGATTGCAACCGCGATCGATCCGGCCAAGACACATCGCGATATCGTTTCGCCCGGCCACGTCTTCCCGCTGGTCGCGCGATCCGGCGGCGCGCTCGTCCGCGCAGGCCATACGGAAACGGCCGTCGATCTTGCAAGGCTGGCTGGTCTCTATCCGGCAGGCGTGATCTGCGAAATCATGAACGACGATGGCACGATGGCGCGGATGCCGGACCTGCTGGCCTTCTCCCAGCGTCATGGCATCAAAATCGGGACCATCGCCGATCTGATCGCCTACCGGCTCAAGCATGACGGCCTGGTGCGCGTGGTCGAAGAAAAGCCCGCCAAAATTCACGGTGCGCAATTCAAACTGAAAATCTATCAGAGCATCGTCGATGGTCAGGAACATATCGTGCTGGTCAAGGGCGATGTTGCATCGGCTAAATCGGCGCTGGTCCGCATGCATGCGCTGAACGTCCTGGAGGACGTTCTGCCGCTTGGCGGTGACAAGAAGCGCCAGTCCCTCGTTGACCGCGCGCTGCGCCAACTCGCAAAAACCGATCATGGCGTTCTGGTGCTTATCCGCGATGGCCGCCCCGGCTCGGTCTCTTCGCGCCTGCGCATGGTCGAACAGGAAGGCCATGACGCGGCGCATAAGCTGCTTGATTACGGGATAGGTGCACAAATCCTTCTCGATCTCGGCATAAATGAGATAGAACTGTTATCGAACTCACCGCTTCCCAAGGTGGTTGGACTAGACGGCTATGGCATAACCATCGTTGGCCGCCGTCCAATCGAGTAGGACAATGCTACAGGAAAAACCGTCGATTCTGATCATCGAGGGACGTTTTTATGAAGACGTTTCCGATGAGCTGGCGAAGGGCGCGATCGGCGCGCTGGAAGATGCCGGCGCGACCTTCGACCGTATCGAGGTGCCCGGCGCGCTGGAAATTCCGCAGGCGCTGGCCATCGCCATTCGCGGCGAACTTATGCCTTTCGGCGCGGCGCGCTGGCGCTATCACGGGGCCATCGCGCTCGGCTGCGTGATCCGCGGCGAGACCTCGCATTACGATATTGTCGCGAACGAATCCGCAAGGGCGCTCATGTCCCTGGCGGTTGAACACGGTGTTCCTTTCGGCAACGGAATACTAACTGTCGAAAACCGGTCACAAGCTTTGAAAAGAGCATCCATAACGCAGGGAAATAAGGGCCGTGCTGCAGTGCACGCTTGCCTGCGGATGATTGATGTGTTCATGGAATGCCATGGATTCTAGCGTATACAATAGTGTGCCCGGACCTTCTGGTGGCGGGAAGTCTTTCACCCCTCGCGGAACGGCAAGGCTTGCCGCCGTGCAGGCCATGTATCAGATGGATGTCGCGCAGACGGATGCTGTCGCGGTGATCCGGCAGTTCGTGCGTTACCATTTCGGCCACGACATAGAGGGCGCCTATTACGACCGCGCCGATGAGCCTTTCTTTCAGGATCTGGTCATGGGCGTCGTGCGCGAGCAGCTTACGATCGACCCGCTGATTTCCCGTCATCTGGCGGAAGGCTGGCGTCTGTCGCGGATCGACTCTATTCTGAGGGCGATATTACGCGCGGCCACCTATGAGCTGAAAGACCGCCGGGATGTTCCGTTCAAGGTCATCATCAACGAATATCTCGATGTGGCTCATGCATTTTTCGGCGGAGATGAGCCGCGCGTCGTGAACGGCATTCTCGATTCCATAGCGCGGGAGGTTCGCGCCGAGGAGATGCAAAGCCCCGGCAATGCCCCAGCAGGATAAAGACGGCGGCCATTCCCCGCTTGCAGAGCATGAGATCATTGCGCGCTATTTCCGTCCGCTCGCGGAAGGCGTACCGGGAGCATTCGGGCTTGTAGACGATGCCGCCGCAATCTCCGTAAACAGCGGCAACGATCTCGTCGTTACGACCGATGCGCTCGTGGCGGGCGTCCATTTTTTCGCAGACGACGCGCCTGCCGACATTGCCTGGAAGGCTTTGGCGGTCAATGTGTCCGACCTTGCCGCAAAAGCGGCCTCTCCACTGGCCTACAGCCTTGCTTTGGTCCTGCCCCGCGACATGCGCGAGCCCTGGATCGCCGGATTTGCGCAAGGTCTTGGGCAAGCGCAGCAGGCATTCGGCATCGGACTGAGCGGCGGAGACACGGCGGTTTCGCCCGGCGGGCCGCTCATGATCTCGGTGACGGCATTTGGCGCCGTACCGGAAGGACGGATGGTGCACCGTCATAGCGCCAAGGCAGGAGACGCGCTCTATGTCTCGGGCACGATCGGCGACTCCGTTCTCGGGCTGAAACTGCGCGCCGGTGAGGCTGGCGCCCGGAATTGGCCGCTCGATGAGGCGGACCGGCGCTTCCTGCTCAACCGCTATCTGCGCCCGGAACCGCGCATCGCCTTACGCAATGCATTGCTTGCACACGCCAGCGCCGCGATGGATGTCTCGGACGGTCTCGCCATCGATGCAAGCCGCATGTGCCGCGCATCGGGAGTTCGTGCGCAAATCGACGCATCGGCCATTCCGCTTTCCTCAGCAGTGCAAACGCTGAAAAATGCGAAAGCCGTGTCGGCGGCCATAATCCTGTCAGGCGGCGATGACTACGAAATTCTGGCGGCCATCCCCCCCGTCTCCGAGCAGGCATTCCTCGCCGATGCCGCATCCGGCAATGTTCAAGTCACGCGAATCGGCAGCGTTTCGCAAGGCGAAGGACTGGAAATTTTCGACGAAAATGGCAAGCCGTTAACACTGGACCGGCTGGGATACGACCATTTCAGCGGTTGACAACCCCCACATTATCCCATTCTGCGTGTAAGCCTGACACGGTTTTGTTGCGGAACGGCACTGACTTAAATATGGTCTTCCGCGTGTCTGGGGAAGCGGGTCCGCATCCTTCAAAGAAACCACGAATAACTGCGTTTTCAGGGTTCCGCGCCTTACAGGCGCGCAGGTGTCTGGCAGCGCACGAGTGGGATGAGGAGAAGTTTGAGCGGTTTTCCGCGTCAATTATCCCGCTCGAAACTAGAGGAATAGAACGGGAATTTATCCAAGGATTATGAGGGAACAAAAATGAGCAGTTTGATTTGGGCAATCATTGCCTGTGGCGCGCTGTCTATTGTGTACGGCGTCTGGGCCGTTCAATCGCTTATGGCGGCCGACACCGGTAACGCCCGCATGCAGGAAATTGCGGCGGCGATTCAGGAAGGCGCACAGGCTTATCTCAATCGACAATATACGACGATCGCGATCGCTGGCGCGGTGATCTTCGTTCTGATCACGATACTGCTCTCCTTTACGGTGGCGATCGGCTTCCTCATCGGAGCAGTGCTCTCGGGCCTGGCCGGTTATATCGGGATGAATGTTTCGGTGCGCGCGAATGTCCGCACCACGCAGGCGTCTTCAAAGAGCCTCGCGGATGGTCTGGCAATCGCTTTCAAGTCCGGCGCGGTTACGGGGCTCCTCGTTGCGGGTCTCGCGCTTCTTGCTGTCGCAGTCTATTTCGCGATCCTGACCTCAATCGCCGGATATGAGCCTACCGATCGTACTGTCATCGATGCGCTGGTGGCGCTCGGCTTCGGCGCATCGCTGATTTCGATCTTTGCCCGTCTTGGCGGCGGCATCTTCACCAAGGGCGCCGATGTGGGCGGCGACCTCGTCGGCAAGGTCGAAGCCGGC
>CAYOUP010000047.1:0-13313 GCA_964407125.1 uncultured Hyphomicrobiaceae bacterium
GTGGAATGCGGAAAAGCGTAAACAGGTCATCCCCCGGCGGCGGTAGAAGCCAGGATATATACGGCGTCTCGGGCTTGTGCGGCGGAATTCCTGCCTTCTCGGCAATAAGTTGCGCAAAGCTCGTCAGGTGGGGCGGTTCCGGGGAATCCTCCCCCATGAAGCGGACGACCTGATCGCCGATCTTCAGCGTCTCTTCCTTGCGCGCAAAAAAGACATGGCCGGCATCGCGGCCCGTTTCGGCGATAAAGTTCTTCTGATACTGAAAATGTTCTTCACTGAAGCCCCGGACACGCCTGTCGACCGCTCCGAAGACAACGGGAGATCGAATGGTTCTCAGCGTATCGACAAGCTTCTGGGTCTTTGCGTCCTCGCTCTTGCGGTCATAGATGAAATCGATGCCGATGACCTTGGGCCCCGCCGCATCGAGACCGGTCAGGAGCGATGCCATCAAGCCGCGATCGACAGGCGAGACATAATCATATTCCGCCATGCTTTCTTCATTGATGACGATGATCGCAATATCGTCGCGTGCGCTTTTCGCTTCGGGCGAAAGGAATAACGTCCGCCAGTCATAGGTCCATTCATCGGGACCTTCCGGGAGAAAGCTCATCTGCGAAAGCGCAACGAGCGCTCCGGCAACGAGACAAGCCCAGATAAAGCCGGTCACCAAGTAAAACCGGTTCCGGCGTTTCGACATGCCTGTCGCTTGCACAGCATCAGCCATCTTGTACCTAACCGCGATTGCCGAACCTGAAACGTGAGGTCTTCCCGTCTTAACGCAAAAATAATGAAATTGCAGGGCTTTTTGTCAAGCCGTCGCACTTGGATCAGGATGAGGAAAAGCGGTCACACTTGCCTGTCCCGGTCAACGAGCCGGAATCCGCTCGCCAGCCCGCTCCAGAATATCGTGATCCAGGCCGTCAGACAGGCGGGATCAGAACTTCGGATTACGCTCGGGAACAGGCACTTCGCCGAGTTCTTCCAGATTGAAAACTGTCGTGGATGTGGATGTTGCGCCACTGCTGCTCGATGAAACGGTTACGGCAACCGCAGGGATAACCTTTGTCTCCCCCTCATCAGTCGCGCCAGCCAGCTCCGTTTCTTTCGAGCCGAGCGCCTTGGCCTTGGCTTCAGCCTCCGCCTTGGCTTTCTGACGAGCACGGATCCCCTTCTCGACCTCGCGCCACTCGGCGACAAATTGCTGATGCTGCTCATAGGTTTCGGCGAAATTGTGCCCGCCCGTACCGTCGGCAACGAAATACAGATCATTTGTCTTTGCAGGGCGCAGGACCGCTTCGATCGCGGCGCGGCCGGGATTGGCGATCGGGGTCGGCGGAAGGCCTCTCATCGTATAGGTATTATAGGGCGTCATTTGCTGAATTTCCGACCTTAGAATTCCACGGCCAAGCGTACCCTTGCCGCCTGACAGGCCGTAAATGATCGTCGGATCGGATTGCAGCCGCATGTTCTTGCGCAGGCGATTGACGAAAACGGCGGCAACACGCTGGCGTTCATCAACCTTTCCGGTTTCCTTTTCAACGATGGAGGCCAGCGTAACCGCTTCTTCCATCGTCCTGAAAGGAAGATCGGTCGCCCGTTCCGGCCAGACCTTTTCGATAAACTTGCGCTGCTGGTTCTGCATGCGCGCAATCAGCTCATTCCGGTCCGTGCCACGCTCGAAACGGTAGGTATCCGGCATGAGGCTGCCTTCACGCGGGATAATATTTATTTTTCCGGTCAACTCCGGTTGGGCCTTGAGGCGCTGGACGATCTGATAGCTGGTCAATCCTTCCGGAAGCGTAACGCTCTGGAGAATGGCCTTGCCCTCGATAAGCGTATCGAGCACGGAGCGCATGCTCGCGCCCTTGGCGATCGCATATTCACCAGCCTTCAGCTTTGATTGCGCCTGGAAATAGACAACGACCGCCGCAACGAAGATACGCTGGTCGGAAATAATGTTCTCACGCTCCAGACGGCTGGCAATCTCGCGCACGCCGTCACCTTTCGGGATGACGACAACGGTGGAATATTGCAGCGGGCCGGGCTGATCGAACTGCACGCGCACATAATAGAACAGCAGGGCCAGTCCGATAACGCCGACAAAGGCCAGCGTCACAACGTTGTTCATGATCTTGACAAAGGGATGCTGACCAATCCCCGGCTTGCCTGCGGGCGGCTCCGGGGCGTAATCAGGTTCGAGCTGTTCGGATGGACTTCGTGGCAGTGCACCATAATCGCGTTGCGCCGCGAAATAGGTGGAACTGTCATATGCCGCGTTGCGATCCCTTCTGCGCTTGCCGCCAGACATATAAATACGCTCTCCAACCCCCAAGTGAACTGCAAGATTGACCAAGCAATTATGGCAAAAGCGGGGTTATACTATACCCTGCCCGTAAACGGTTCATTTCGCTACATTAATCCGCAACACGCCGGAAAATCAATGAAGCATTTGTGCCACCGAAACCGAAGGAGTTGCTTAGAACCGTGTTGATTTCTTTGCGCTTAGCCTCATGAGGCACAAGGTCGATTCTTGTCTCGACCGACGGATTGTCAAGGTTTAGCGTCGGCGGCGCGATATTGTCGCGGATCGACAGGAGCGAGAATATGGCCTCAGCAGCCCCGGCCGCCCCCAGCAGATGGCCAATGGCGGACTTGGTTGACGACATGCTCAGCGTCTCTGCCGCATCGCCGAAAAGACGCTCGACCGCGGCAAGCTCGATCTCGTCGCCCATCGGCGTCGAAGTGCCATGTGCATTGATGTAATCAATGTCACCCGGCTCGACGCCTGCGCGCTTGATCGCCGCCTTCATGCAGCGATAGGCGCCGTCGCCATCCTCGGCCGGCGCGGTGATGTGGTACGCATCACCCGACAGGCCATAGCCGATGACCTCGCCATAGATCTTCGCGCCGCGCGCCTTGGCATGTTCGAGTTCCTCAAGGACGAGGGCGCCCGCGCCTTCGCCCATGACGAAGCCGTCACGGTCACGGTCATAGGGGCGTGAGCCACGCTGCGGCTCATCGTTGAAATGCGTCGACAGGGCGCGGCAGGCTGCAAAACCGGCAAGCGACAAACGGCAGACCGGCGATTCCGCGCCGCCTGCGACCATAACGTCTGCATCGCCCAGCGCAATCAGCCGCGATGCGTCACCAACTGCGTGCGCCCCTGTCGAGCAGGCGGTCACCACGGAATGGTTCGGACCTTTCAGGCCGTATTTGATTGAGACATAGCCGGAGGCGAGGTTGATCAGCCGTCCCGGAATGAAGAAAGGGCTGATCCGCTTGGGACCTTTTTCCGCCAGCAGAAGCGAAGTTTTTTCAATGCCCTGAAGGCCGCCAATGCCCGATCCGATCAGGACGCCTGTCGTTGCCTGATCGTCATAGCTTTGCGGATGCCAGCCAGCGTCATTAAGCGCCTCACCAGCAGCGGCCATTGCAAATATGATGAAATCATCGACCTTGCGCTGCTCTTTCGGCTCCATCCATTCATCGGGATTGTAGCCGCCATCCGCGTAGTCACCGCGCGGAATGGTGCAGGCGATCTGGCAGGTCAGATCGGAAACGTCGAATTCGGTTACGCGGCTTGCGCCGTTCTCACCCGCAACGATGCGTTTCCATGTATATTCGACACCGCAGCCGAGCGGCGAGACGAGTCCGAGGCCGGTAATAACGACACGGCGCATAATGCCTCCGTCTTGTATAAATCAAGCGCGGCCATGGCGCCGCCTGCCGCACTTCTGATCAATGCCACGCGGCGGACGACCCCCCGGCCGCACCGCCCTGGCACAAGGCAAGACTGCCGGTCAGGCGCTTGCGTTTTTTTCCAGAAACTTGATCGCGTCGTCGACTGTCTGGATGGTTTCAGCAGCATCGTCCGGAATTTCGCAGCCGAATTCTTCTTCGAATGCCATAACCAGTTCAACGGTGTCGAGGCTGTCCGCGCCGAGATCGTCAATAAAGCTGGCATTTTCCGTAACCTTCTCGGCTTCCACACCAAGATGCTCAACAACGATCTTCTTCACTCGTTCTGCGATATTTTCGCTCATTCTATTGCCTCACAATTGCTCCCAAAAAGGTCCTGTCTCAGAGGATTAACAATCCCTAACCCTGATACCGGAACTGATAGCTTCCCTGTCTGCAATGAAGTCAACCAGAACGCAATACTGAAAGGAGGGTCCATTTTTTACGGGCCCTTTTAGCAGGCAGTCACTGGTTAAAGCGACCCGTGGTTCCTATCACAGTTTGCGACGGCTGGCTAACACCTGCACAACTCAATCAAAATTCATCAGACCATCGCCATCCCGCCATTCACATGGATCGTTTCACCGGTCACGTAGCGCGCCTCATCGCTCGCGAGATAAATAACGGCTGCGGCAATATCCTCAGGCTTGCCGAATGCGCCGGCGGGAATCGCCGCGGCGATGGTGGCGACCTGTTTCTCGTTCAGCTCGCCCGTCATCGGCGTTTCAATGAAGCCCGGTGAGATACAGTTGGCCGTAATGCCGCGCGATGCGACCTCGCGGGCCAGCGATTTGGTCATGCCCACCATACCGGCCTTTGACGCGGCGTAATTGCCCTGCCCCGGATTGCCGACCACACCGCTGATCGAGGAAATGTTGATAATCCGCCCATGACGGCGGCGCATCATAGTGCGAAGCACGGTGCGGCAGAGCACGAATGTCGCGGTGAGGTTGACGGCGATGACGTCGTCCCATTCCTCATTGCTCATGCGCATGAACAGATTGTCTTTCGTGATCCCGGCATTATTGACGAGAATGTCGAGTGTCCCCAGCGCGCTTTCCGCCTGTCCCGGCAAGGCTGCCACCGCGTCGCGGTCCTTGAGATTGCAGGGCAGGACGATCACATCGCCGCCCAGTTCGGCCGCGAGCGCATTGAGCCGGTCTTCCCGCGTTCCGGAAATGGCGACCTTCGCGCCCTGCTCTTTCAGCGCCCTGGCGATCGAGCCACCAATGCCGCCGGTGGCTCCGGTGACAAGCGCGCCTTTTCCGCTGAGATCAAACATCGCAAGCTTTCTCTGGTCTTGAAGGGCTAGTGGCTCGCCGCAGACGTTAGCGGTCCACGGTCAATATTTTCAAGGTCGGCGGGCGTACCGATCGGGGTTCCGCTCAGGCGTTCATCGATCCGGCGCACCATGCCGGACAAAACCTTGCCCGCGCCGATTTCATAGATCTGCCTGACGCCCTGCTCCGCCATATAGAGAACGCTCTCCCGCCAGCGGACCGAGCCCGTCACTTGTTCGACGAGCAGACGGCGGATAACTTCCGGATCGGTCACCGGCGATGCCGTGACATTCGCGACCAGAGGAACGGCGGGCGCGGCTAGCGTCACATCGGCAAGCGCGGTTTCCATGCGGTCCGCCGCAGGCTGCATCAGCGCGCAATGGAAAGGCGCACTGACCGGCAGCGGCAGAGCCCGCTTGATGCCGAATTCCCTGACGATGCTTGCAGCATGCTCGACGGCGGCTTTTGCGCCGCTGATGACGACCTGCCCCGGCGCGTTGTCATTGGCGACCTGGCAGACCAGGCCGGTCGCTTCGCTGCATATTCCCGCAACCTTGGCCGCGCTTTCCAGATCGGCGCCGAGAAGCGCCGCCATCGCACCCTCACCGACAGGCACGGCCTCCTGCATGGCGCGTCCCCTGATCCGCAAAAGCCGGGCCGCATCGCCAATGGACAGCGCACCAGCAGCTGCAAGTGCGGAATATTCGCCCAGCGAATGCCCGGCGACAAAGCGCGCCTCGGCGACGTTCCAGCCCTTTTCGCTTTCAAGTACGCGCATTGCGGCAAGCGAAACCGCCATAAGAGCGGGCTGAGCATTTTCTGTCAGGGTAAGAGCGTCGGCCGGACCGTCCCACACGATCGGGGTCAGCGGCGCCTCCAGCGCGTCATCGACCTCGTCGAATACTGCGCGAGCGGCGGGAAATGCATCGGCAAGATCCTTGCCCATTCCCACAAACTGGCTTCCCTGACCGGGAAATGTCAAAGCGGCGTCCATTACAGAAAAGGAAAACCTGCAAGAAGTGTTGTCGTCCAGACTGCCAAATCGAACGGCATTGCGCGCCAAAGACAACTATGCGCCGCCATTGTCAAGCGTTCGTTCACGCCGGATTAAGAAACGGAGGCGCCGGGTACCGGGATTTTCAAGATTTCAAAGTTCTTTCTTGCAATGGAGCAAAAAGCTTTATAAGCAAAGTCTGCTGTTTGGCTGGAGGCTGAACGGGAGCCGTTGCGTATGCGCGGGTGTGCTTGAGTTAAGCGCCATCTCCCGGTGTTTCCGCTCTTTCGGGTCTTCTTCGCGAGCCTTTCCTGTATTTATAGGGCTCAAAAGGGGCTTAGCGCCGGTCAGCGACATTGGAACCAACGGGAAAGGCTGCATTCATGCCGCTTTACGAACATGTTTTTCTTGCGCGCCAGGACATCACGGCGCAGCAGAACTCTGCATTGCAGAAACAGTTTCAAACCATCATCGAAGAAAATGGCGGCAAGATCGGCAAAACGGAATATTGGGGCGTCAAGGGCCTCAACTACCGTATCCGCAAGAACCGCAAGGCGCATTTTTCTCTCATGAATATCGACGCTCCGTATGAGGCCGTCGCCGAAATGGAACGGCAGATGAGCTTGTCCTCGGACGTGCTGCGCTTCATGACGCTCCGTGTCGATGAACTCGATGACAAACCCTCCGCGATGATGAAACGCGCCGACGAACGCAGCGATCGTGGTGACAGAGGCGACCGGGGCGATCGTGGAGACAGGGGCGATCGCGGCGACCGGCGCGGCCCACGCCGTGATCGCGGTGACCGTGGCGATCGCCCGGCACGCAGCGAAAACCAATCTGAAGGAGGCAACGAATGAACCCGCATGGTGGACAGCGCAGGACATTTCAACGCCGCCGCAAGACATGCCCGTTCTCAGGCGACAACGCACCGGTCATCGACTATAAGGACGTCAAGCTTTTGCTGCGCTTTACGTCCGAGCGGGGCAAGATCGTGCCGAGCCGCATTACGGCGGTCTCCGCGAAGAAGCAGCGCGAGCTTGCCAAGGCCATCAAGCGTGCGCGCTTCCTTGGCCTGATGCCTTACATTTTGAAATAAGCCTTTCGACCGGCACAACTGATACGCCGGATTTTCAGATCGTGGAAAGCGGCTTTGCCGCACCCGGTCTGGGTTGAGGCCGTTAGCGCAAAGCGCGTCCTCTAACCGCATATGCGGGACAGCACATGAACGCATCGCCAACATTCATCGGCATTGGCTCGGGTCTCGTCACAGCCGTACTCATCGCATCCGTCGCGAATGGGTCCACGCTTGCATTGCTGCTCTTTTACCTGATTCCGCTGCCGCTCTTCCTGGCGGGCGCCGGATGGGGCGTGGGCGCGGCAACCCTGTCACTCATCACATCCTTCGTCACGCTGTCGCTGCTGAACAATCTGACCAGCGCGCTTTACTTCGTTATCTATATGGGCGCACCGGCGGTCGTCCTGCTTTATCTCCTGCATTTGCACCGCATATTCGAACTGAAACCAGCACGCAGCGCGCATCAAGCCGATCCTGCCACCCCCGCAGAAGATAATAAGGCCAGGTTTAGCGTGGAGTGGTACCCGTTCGGGCGGATCATTGCCTGGGCAACCGTCATGTCGGGCGGCCTGGCGGCCATCGCTCTGCTTCTGGTCAGCACGGGCGACATCGATCACTATGCGCAGCTTGTCCACGACACATTCAGTGACAGCGCCATAAGACGGTTGCAGGATCAGTTCGATTCCACGCTCAGCGCTGAAGAAACCCGGCGGCAACTGCTTTATCTGCTGCCGATAGGCGCGGCGCAGGTCTGGCTGTTGCTTGCTATCGTCAATCTGTGGCTTGCGACCAAGATCGCGTCGATCTCGGAGCTTTTACCACGGCCTGTGCCATCCCTTCGCGCAATCGAATACCCCCCCTTCATGGGCGCAGGGTTCTTCGCCGCCCTGGTCGTCAGCTTTGCGCCGGGCATCGTCGGTCTCATCGGCGGCGCCTTTACCGGGGCGCTCGGCCTTGCCTTCGTCCTTCTCGGGCTGACCGTCGCTCACACCCTGCTCGCGGATTCGCCTTTTCGCATACCCGCGCTGGCCGTGATCTATGCCGGTCTTATTCTTTATCCGCTCAGTATCCTTGTGGCGCCGATACTGCTGGGTCTCGGCATCGCCGAACCCTTCCTGCGTCTGCGTCAGAGAAAAAGTCAACAAACGCTACCGCCTCCCGGTCATTCGGGGCGGGACTGAAAGGAGCCATCAAATGCAGGTAGTACTTCTGGAACGTATCGGCCGTCTTGGCCAGATGGGCGACATCGTAAGGGTCAAGGACGGCTATGCGCGCAATTTCCTCTTGCCCAAAGGCAAGGCGCTGAGAGCCACGAAGGCCAATCTCGCGCATTTCGAAATCCAGCGCGCCCAGCTCGAAGCCCAGAACCTCGAGCAGAAGAAAGAAGCGGAAGCCGTGGCCAAAAAACTCGATGGCCAGAGCTTCGTTGCCCTGCGCCAGGCGAGTGAAGGTGGCCAGCTCTACGGCTCGGTTTCCACGCGCGACATCGCTGAGATCGTCACGGAAGGCGGCTTCACCGTCGGCCGCAACCAGATCGGTCTCGACCGCCCGATCAAGACGCTCGGAAAGCATCCTGTCCGGATCGTGCTGCATCCCGAGGTCATCGCTTCGGTCTCGATCAATGTCGCACGCACCGTCGAGGAAGCTGAAAGACTTGCGCGCGGCGAAAACGTTCTGGCGCTGCGCGACGATGACGATATCGCCGCCGAACAGGCTCGGGAAGCCGCCGAGGAATTATTCGACGAGGACGCTGAAGGCCCTGCTTCGGAGGAATACGAAGACGGCGCGGATGCTGAAACCGACGGCGGCGACACCGACAAGAGCTGAGACTATCGGTTCATTAAATGTCATCCCCGGAACACCTCCAGGGATGACATTCTTGACAGCTTTTCAGATACCTGACGGCTCCAGCCGCGCGGAATATTACATCACAAATCGCCACGCGCCGAAGGTCTCCGCCCTATGCATTAGAGCTGCGTCTCGCCATTGCCGTTTCCGCTGCGTTGTCTGATCTGCCGCTCGCCTTCTTCAGCCAGATCGGACAGTGCATCCATGGACTCCTCCAGGCCAAGCCGGGTTTCCGGCGTCAGGCTGTTCAACAGAATTTCAGCCCACTTTTCGCCGAGTGCCTCGAATTCCTTGCCGGCCTTTTCACTATCGCCGGAGTCCTGCTCCTCAAGCTTTTCGCCCCGTTTGGCCAGCCGTTTCATTGTGGTGAGATCAAGCGTTGAGAAGGACATCGTCTCACGCACCAGATCATAGATCAGGTCAAAGCTTTTCGAGACAACGGGCGTGAGTACGATGCGGTGCAGCTTGTCGAGATCGGCAAGACTGGCCGAGTTGGCCAGAGCAGACGGCGCGACGGCAACAGCCATGGATTTGGCCAGATTGTAATAGAACTGAATCTGCTGAATGCCGTTCCGGATCTCGGTGCGCTCGGAAGGCTCAAGGGAATCCAGCTTGAGCAGCGTGTTGTTGCCGAAACGGACGATATCGGCGACGATGTCATCGAAACGCGAAATCCTTAGCAGATCGGCTACGATCGCTTCCGCCTTTTCGACGCTTTCCGGCGGGGGCGGCGGCCCGTCGCCCGGCTCCAGTGGGTTTTCGCCGATCTCGATGTTCATATCGAGCGCAAGATCGACAATCTCATCAAGGCTGCGGAAATCCGCCTTGTTGTAACCGGTCACAATTCGTGAGTAGGCGTAGACGATATTGCCGAATTTGCGTGCGGCTGGCGTTGCAAGCGCATCCTGGACAAGGTCGAGCTGCTCATTCGTCATATGCCGGGCAAAAACTGCCGCATAATCGGCAATAATCTCATCCCTCCGGCGATCAAGAACGGGTTCGAGCTCGTCACTGGCGGCCACGGCGAAGCCGAGAAAGCGGGTGAGAGCTTCAGCATTGTGAACCTGTTCCGGGTCCGCGCCTCTTTCCTTGAGCTTCAGCGCGAAGGATTGGTAATAAGGCAGGTAGAGCTCACGGGCCGCAAAACGGATTTCGCTGTATATGGCGTCGATACGCGCAATGCGCAGCGTCTCTTCGATGAGCCGGAAAGCCCGGCGCTGCTTATCCGATTGGACGCTGCTCTGGGCAAAGACATGGCCCGGGTCGTAAAGCCAGACACTCCCGGCAACCGTCAGCGCAAGCGCACAGGACAAGGCGAGAGGTCTCAATAATCGTATCATTGGAAATAATCCCTTTTGATGCGCTGCGCGCCGGATTGAAATCGACCGCCAGGTAAACCGGCATACGGGTACGCTGCTCCTGAATGACTCGCAAGCCTGCAAGTCATAAACGCTTGCCGATTACTATTGCCTGAACGGGTTTGATTATGAAGGTAGAGCTCTTATTCATGACACACAGCGCAAATTTGGCCGCCGTTCCGCGTCAGGAATAGGCTTCTTCATAAGCGACTGCTGAAAAATGCGCGTGATTTAGGAAGAATTTCAGCATCTCACGGGATGCATCCGGTCCGGATGGATCGGTATATGAGCCGTCCGCGCTGCCGCCCGACCATGCATGGCCTGAACCATGCACCACCCATAGCTCGAACTGAGCGCGGTCGCGGCTATCGACATAGGCCGTGCGGGTATAGTCGCGGCCGTTTTTGACCCGTCCGCTGCTTTGCCTGCGGCGCAGGACCGGCGCCTGGTCCTGCATGGCCTGCCGGATGACCTGTTCGCTGTTGCGCAGATTGACCGTATCGTCCTGATCGCCATGAAACACGATCATCGGTACAAGCCGCGGATGGCGCAGCGACATGGGTGTAATGGCGACTTCCGGCGCTATTGCGGACTCCCCGTTTTGCATGGCGGAGTAAGCTGTTGCGACGCTGCGGGCCGAGCCGCGCGCCAGCCCGGAATGCACACCGGCCGCCGCATAGAGATCCGGGTAGGTCGCCGCCATGATGGCGGCCAAAGAGCCGCCCGCCGAGAGGCCGGCTATATAAACCTGCTCCGGGTCCACCGCGTATTTATGCATGATCTGACGTGTAATCCCGGCGATGATGGACGGCTCGCCCCGTCCGCGATGCTGGTTACGCGGATTGAACCAGTTCCAGCAGCGCATCCCGTTTGCGGTGTCGGCCTGCCCGGGATAGGCGACCATACAGCCAAATTCCTCGGCAAGAGCGTTCATCCGCGTGCCTGCCGCGAAATCGTCCGGTGACTGCTGGCAGCCATGCAGCATGACGATAAGAGGCATCTTGCGGCCGCTATAGCTGCTCGGCACATAGAGCCGGTAAGTTCGCATACCGGCAAAATTGACAAAGATTTCGTTCAGCCATTGCGCCGAACGCGGCACAGGCGGAGGCACGGCCTTCGCCCTTGCGGGTGCGGGTGCCGGCATCAAAACCGCCGCCTTGCGAGGGCCCAGTCCCGACCCCCGAAGTAGGCGCCTGAGCAAATGCCTGGCCTTGTTCAGGTATAGAAAACCGTGAACCGGGCGGCTTTTTTTCCGTTTGTCAGCGATTGTACCAGCCTCAACCTTTACGCACTCAAAGCGACATAAGCGAAATGGCAAGAATGAGCGAATGCCCTGAAGCAGACGCGCATTGTGCGCCGCAATACGACACAGGGCAATGGAAAACGCGTCTTGCCCACGGAATTCAGAATTTCCATACGAACACCAAACATCTGATCACCGGGTATGTACGGGATTTCTTGCCAATATTGTGGCATTCAGGGCGGCGGCATAGCCGACCCACAGCAGATAGGGCACAAAAAGCCATGAAGCCACGCGGTTGATGTCCCAGGCCAGAATGATGAAGGCGGCAATGGCGAGCCAGAGCAGCGCGATGTCGGCCAAGGCCAGGCCGATCTGTTTCCGTCCGAAAAAGATATAGGACCAGAAGGCATTCAGCAGGAGCTGCACGCCCCAGACGATGAGCAAGAGGCGTGTATCTTCACCCGGTGTTTCCCAGATCTGCCAGCCGGCAAAGGCAATCATGAAATAGAGGATGGTCCAGGCGATAGGAAACAGCCGGTCGGGCGGCGTCCAGGCGGGCTTGCGCAGCATCCGGTACCAGCTTCCCGAGTTCCACTGCCCGCCAAAGACGGCGGCTGCGACGACAAGCCCGAAAAAGACAATAAAGGATAAGAGTTCGGGGGAAATCCAGTCGAGCATTCCAGCAATCCCTTTTGCAATCCGGCTTTCATCCCTGATATGCGGTGCAACCGCATATTTACAGCACAAGACGGGGTATAAGGTCACGCCCACAAAAAATCGTCATGGCACAAACGCCTCTGCCCCTTGACTTCAAGCAATGTGCGAGGTCAATGCGCAGGAGACGTTTTTGATCCATCCACCCGGACCTCGAAATGGAAAATTATCTGATTGCCGCCCTTCTCGGCATTATTGAAGGGCTTACGGAATTCCTGCCTGTCTCCTCCACGGGTCATCTCATTCTCTTTGTCGACCTTTTCGGTTTCAAGGCGCCTCCAGGGCAGACATTCGAGGTGATGATCCAGCTTGGTGCGATTCTGGCGCTGATCGCGATCTATTTCCGCAAGGTTTTCGGCACGATTTTCGGGCTGCACAACGATCCTGTCGCGCAGCGCTTTGCGCTTCTCATCGTGCTGGCTTTCCTACCCGCCATGGTGCTGGGCGCGGCTTTCCACGGCTTTATCAAGAGCGTCCTGTTCTCACCCATTGTCGTGGCAACGGCATTGATCCTCGGCGGGTTCGTGATTCTGATCGTCGAACGCATGCAGAAGCAGGAACTGTATAATGATGTAGACAGCATGCCACTGAAGGTCGGATTTCTTGTCGGCGTAGCGCAGACGATGGCCATGATCCCGGGTGTTTCCCGTTCCGGGGCGACGATTATCGGCGGTCTCCTTCTCGGGCTGGAGCGCCGGACGGCGGCTGAATTTTCCTTTTTTCTGTCAATCCCGACAATGTCCGCAGCTTTCGTTTTTGACGCCTACAAAAACCGCGAACAGCTCAGCTTCGATGATAGCGGCCTGATCGCCATGGGCTTTATCGCCGCCTTCATCGCTGCGCTTCTTGTGGTCAAACCGTTTCTGGCCATCGTCAGCCGGATCGGTTTTGCGCCCTTTGCCTATTACCGCATCATTCTGGGCATTCTGGTCCTGTCGCTGATCTATTTTGGCTAACCGCGCAGCGATTTGCCCCGTTATTAAGCAACGTATGCATTGCGCGCGTATCAGCCATGTTGTGCAGAACTGGCCATTTATCAATCTCTTCATATGTTTGCCATGTC